>JAEWJG010000178.1 GCA_023386675.1 Actinomycetes bacterium | reverse complement strand
CTCCTGGTGCGGGTGACGCCGCTTACTGCGCGAGCGTCAGGAGGACGTCGTCGCCGGGGGCGGCGGGCACGAAGTCGGCCTCGATCTCGGCGCGGCCGAGCAGCTCGTTCATGCGGCGCTGGCGGTGCTTCGGGATGAGGGTGACGACGGTGCCCTGCTTGCCGGCGCGGCCGGTGCGGCCCGAGCGGTGCAGGTACGTCTTGTACTCGTCCGGCGCATCCGCCTGGATCACCAGGTCGATGTCGTCGACGTGGATGCCGCGGGCGGCCACATCCGTCGCGACCAGGACGTTGACGCGTCCGCTGGTCAGCTGCTGGAGGTTGCGAGTGCGGCGCGACTGGTTGAGGTCGCCGTGGAGGCTGACGGCGGGGATGCCGGCGTCCTCCAGCTGGTCGGCGAGCATCTCGGCGAAGGCGCGGGTGCGGGCGAAGACCAGGGTCTTGCCCTCGCGGTCGGCGAGCTGCTCGATGATGGCGCCCTTGTCGCGGTGCTCGATGACGAGCACGCGGTGGTCGATGGTCGAGGACGCCTGGTCCTCGCCCGCCACCTCGTGCACCGCCGGGTCGACGAGGAACTCGTCGACGAGCTGGGCCACGCCGGAGTCGAGGGTCGCCGAGAAGAGCAGCTTCTGGCCGCCCTCCGCGGTGTGGCGCAGGATGCGCTGCACCGGCTCGAGGAAGCCGAGGTCGCACATGTGGTCGGCCTCGTCCAGGACGGTGATCGCGACCTGGCTGAGATCCAGGCGGCCCTGCTCTACGAGGTCCTCGATGCGGCCGGGGGTGCCGATCACGATGTCGACGCCGCGCTGCAGGGCGCCGACCTGGCGGCCCTGGGGCACGCCGCCGTAGATCTGGGTCGTGAAGAGGCCGACGCTGCGGGCGATCGGCTGCACCGTGCGGTCGATCTGCAGAGCGAGCTCGCGGGTCGGGGCCAGGATGAGCGCGCGCGGCGCACGGCCGAGCTGGCGCTTTCCGCCGGCCTTTCCGGACTCGGCCCAGAGCTGCATGAGGCGCTCGGCGAGCGGGGCGCCGAAGGCGATCGTCTTGCCGGAGCCGGTGCGGCCACGACCGAGAACGTCCTTGCCGGCCAGCACATCCGGCGCCGTGGCGGCCTGGATCGGGAACGGCTTCTCGGCCCCGAGCTCGGCGAGAGCGCGGACGATATTGCCGCCGAGGCCGAGTTCGGCGAAGGTCACGCCCTCGACGTCCTGCGCCTGGATGGCGTCGGCCTCGAGGCGCTCCAGCACGACGTCGTCGGTGGGGTCGAACGCGGGCTTCTCGTCGCGCGACGGGTAGAAGGAGGAGTCGCGGCGCGGACGCTCGGCGCGGTCGCCGAAATCGCGGCGGGGACGGTCGTCGTACTCGCGGCGCGGACGCTCGGCGCGGTCACCGAAATCGCGGCGGGGACGGTCGTCGAACTCGCGACGCGGACGCTCGGCGCGGTCACCGAAGTCGCGGCGGGGACGGTCGTCGAACTCGCGGCGCGGGCGGTCGGCGCGGTCGTCGAACTGACGACGCGGACGCTCGGCACGGTCACCGAAGTCCCGACGGGGACGGTCGTCGAACTCACGACGCGGACGCTCGGCGCGGTCACCGAAGTCACGACGCGGACGGTCGTCCTGGTCGCGGCGCGGGCGGTCGTCGGACGACCGGCGGGGACGCTCCTGGCGCTGCGAGCGGTCCTGCCACTCGCGCTCGGTGCGACGCGCGTCCTTGCCGCGGGGCTCCCAGTTGGGGCGCTCGCCACGGGCGCCGCGCGCGTCGCCGCCGCGGCTGTCGCCGCCTCGATTGTCGTCACGCGTGCCGTACACCGAGCGGCCGCGCGCGGCGCGGTCCTCCGCGCTCCAGCGGGCCTTCTTGCCGCCGGCCTCCTCCTCTGCGCGGTAGCCGCGGTGCTTGGGGCTGCGGCTGCCGCTCTTCGGGGCGCCGCCGCGAGAGGGCTGCGATCGTCGGTCGTTGTTGTATCCAGGCATGGATGTGCTTTCTGGGTTGTTCTCGAGTGCGCGGCGGCACGCCGAAGCGCACCGGATGTATCCCGGGCGAAACTCTGCTCGGGCCGTTCACGATCATGTGATCCGCACCGCCGATCGGGTGCGAAACCGGCCCGCTTGACTGACAAACCCATCCGCGCGACAAGCGCGGTGTCAAGAGCCGACCTGCCAACGATACAGGACGGATGCTGGGAACGGGCTGCCGATCGCCCTCCGCCGTTCGGCGCCCCCGGGGTATACAGGGAGGTATGAGCGCATCCACCTCCTCCGACGGGCTCGATGCGATCGTCATCGGGTCCGGCCCGAACGGTCTCGCGGCCGCCCTGACGTTCGCGCGGGCGGGCCTGCGGGTGCGCGTGTACGAGCGCAATGCGACCGTCGGTGGCGGCCTGCGCACCGAGGAGCTCACCCTACCCGGCTTCAAGCACGACATCTGCTCGGCCGTGCATCCTCTCGCGTTCGCGTCCGGATTCTTCCGCAAGTTCCAGCTGGAGCGGCGCGTCCGGTTCGTCGTGCCATCGGCGTCGTACGGCAACCCGCTGGACGGCGGCCGCGTCGCGATGGCGTATCTCGACCTCGAACGCACGGTCGACGCGCTCGGCGTCGACGGACCCGCCTGGCGCGCCCTCCTCGGACCGCTGGTGCGCGAGGCGGATGCGGTGGCCCAGTTCACGCTGTCCGAACTGCTGCAGGTGCCGCGGCATCCCCTCGTCGGCGCCCGCTTCGGCCTGACCGCGCTGGTGCAGGGCGGCCCGTGGTGGAACCTGCCGTTC
>JAEWJG010000252.1 GCA_023386675.1 Actinomycetes bacterium | reverse complement strand
GGCGCCGAGCGATCCGCCGGTCACCAGCAGCGTGGGCCGGTCGGGCGACAGCCCGAATTCGGCCGCAGCCTCGGGGCGCGCGGCGGCGCGGTCGAGCTGCTCGATCTCGGCGCGCAGCGGCATCCCGACGAAGGTCGCGTGCGGCAGCGGCGTGCCCTCGAAGGCGACGCCGACCCACGGCGTGTACCGGGCGCCCAGGCGGTTCGCGAGGCCCGGGCGCGCGTTCGCCTCGTGCAGCACGAGCGGGACACCGGCCCTGCGCGCGGCCGAGTAGGCGGGCGCCGAGGCGTAGCCGCCGAAGCCGACGACCGCGTCGATCCCGCGGGACGAGATCAGCTCGCGGACGGTCCGGATGCTGCGCCGGTACTCCCCGGGGAACCGCACGGCGGCCGCATTCGGACGGCGCGGGAACGGGAGCTTCGGGATGGTCGCCAGCTCGTAGCCGCGCTGGGGCACGAGCCGCGCCTCCAGGCCCTCCGCGGTGCCGAGAACCAGCACCTCGGCCGCCGGGTCGTCACGGCGCAGCCGGTCGGCGACGGCGAGCAGCGGATTGACGTGACCGGCGGTCCCACCGCCGGCCAGGAGGTAGCGGGTCACCGCCGGGCGCCCGTCCGGTCTGCGATGGAGCCGCGGTGCGACTCCCGGGCGAACGACAGCACGATTCCGATGGCGATCATGGAACTGATCATCGCAGTCCCTCCCGCAGAGATCAGTGGGAGCGGGACGCCGAGCACCGGGATCACGCCCAGCACGACCGCGATGTTGACGAACGCCTGGGCGATCAGCCACACCATGATCGCCGCGGTCGTGACGCGGGCGAACGGGTCGGTGGACGCGTGGATGATCCGCAGGAAGACGATCGCCAGCATGACGAAGAGCAGGAGCACGACGACGGCGCCGATGAGCCCGAGCTCCTCCCCGATGATCGCGAAGATGAAGTCCGTGTCGGCCGCGGGCAGCCACGACCACTTGGAGTGCGAGTTGCCGAGGCCTACGCCGAACACGCCTCCGGAGGCCAGGGCGTAGAAGCCGTTCTTGATCTGCCAGTCCACGTCCGGGTTGGCCACGCTGGTGCCGCCGAAGTAGGCGGAGATGCGTCCGATCCGGCTCGCGCTGCTGAGCGCGACGCAGATCGCGACGATCCCGACCGCCACCACGCCGGCCGCGAGATAGCGGATGCGAACCCCGGCGAAGAACAGCGCGCCCAGGATGAGCGCCGCCATGATCATGGTGGTGCCGAGGTCTCCACCGAGCGTCACCAGCGCGGTCGCCCCGCCCGCCACCGGCACGATCGGGATCGCGACGTGCTTCCACTCGGTGAGCATGTCCTTCTTGCGCGCGAGCACCACGCCCAGCCAGACGACCAGCGCGAGCTTGATCGCCTCGGACGGCTGCGCGGTGAACGAGCCGATCTTGATCCAGTTGCGGTTTCCGCCGATCTCCATGCCCAGCGGCGTCAGCAGCACCAGGATCTGGAGGAAGCAGGCGGCGGCCAGGAAGAACCAGATCGTCTTCCGCCAGAAGGCGCGCGGGATGCGCGACACCACGAACATCAACGGCAGGCCGACCAGCGCATACGCGCCCTGCGACCAGAACCGCGAGAAGAAGTTGTCGTTGTCGTTGTGAGACTCGACGGAGGAGGACGAGAGCACCATGACGAGGCCGAAGACGACCATGAACAGGGTGACGCCGAGCAGCAGGAAGTAGTTGGCCGACTCGGAGGTCATCGAACGCCCCAGCCCGATCCGGGTGGTGAGCGCACTCAGCCGGCCGGCGGACTCGTGCTCCAGCTCCTCGACGGGATGCTCAGCCCTGCCGCGGGTCGGGACGCGAGGCGGACTCGTCGTCATCCGCCTCACCTCCCAAGTACTCGTGCACGGCCGCCTGGAAGCGGCGCCCGCGTTCTGCGTAGTCGGCGAACTGGTCCATCGACGCCGCCGCCGGAGCCAGCAGCACGGTGTCGCCCTCGCGGGCGAGACCGCCGGCCAGCCGCACCGCCGTCGGCATGACCTCTTCAGTCTCGTCGGCCTCGACCTCGACGACCGGAAGCTCGGGCGCGTGTCGCCGGAATGCCGCCCGCAGCGCCTCCCGGTCGACGCCGATCAGCACCGCGCCGCGCAGGCGTCCGATGTGCTTGCCGACCAGGTCGTCCACATCCACACCCTTGAGCAGGCCGCCGACCATCCACACCACCGATGGGTAGGCGCGCAGCGACGCGTCGGCCGCGTGCGGATTCGTGGCCTTGGAGTCGTCCACCCAGTTCACGCCGCCCTGCGTGCGCACCAGCTCGATTCGGTGCGAGTCGAGCCGGAACGCGGTCAGCACGTCCCGGATCACCTGCGGGGCGACGCCGTAGGAGCGGGCGAGCGCGCTGGCGGCCAGGATGTTCGCAACGACGTGCGGCGCCGCGAGACCGGCCTCGGCAAGCTCGTCGAGCGTGGTCAGCTCCAGGGCCGAGTTCGCCCTGTCGTCGAGGAACGCGCGGTCGCAGAGGATGCCGTCCACGATCCCGAAGTCGCTCGGGCCGGGCACGCCGAGGCCGAAGCCGATGGCGCGGGCGCCCTCGACCACCTCCGCCTCCTCGACCATCCGGAGCGTGTTCTCGTCGGCCCGGTTGTAGACGCACGCCACCTGCGTGTTGTCGTAGACCTTCGCCTTGGCGGCGATGTACGCCTCCATCGAGCCGTGCCAGTTGAGGTGGTCGTCGGCGATGTTCAGGCAGGCGGCCGAGAACGGCGACAGCTCGCCGCCGGGGTTCCGGTTGACCCAGTGCAGCTGGTAGCTGGACAGCTCGACCACGAGCACGTCGAAGCCCTCCGGGTCGCGGATGGCGTCGAGCACCGGCACGCCGATGTTGCCGCAGGGCGCCACCCGGTTGTCGCCGGCGAGGATCATCGTCGCGGTCAGCTGCACGGTCGTCGTCTTGCCGTTGGTGCCCGTGACGCAGATCCAGTCGGCCGGCCCCTCTGCACCGTCCGGACGGGCGACCTTGTCGCGCAGGCGCCAGGCCAGCTCGATGTCGCCCCAGACGGGCGTCTCGTGCTGTTCGGCCCACAGCAGCAGCGGGTGGTCCCAGTGGAAGCCGGGCGAGACGACGACGAGCTCCGGGTCGAATTCCACGAGGCGCTCCGGCGGGGTCCGGAGGTCCTCCTGCTCCACCAGCTCGGCGCCGATCACCTCGAGCAGCATCCGGCGCTCCTCGTCGGCGCGCGCGGCGACGACGAGCACCTGCGCGCCCAGCTCGGCGAGCGTGTCCGCCACCGAGAAGCCGGTCACGCCGAGGCCGTAGACGGCCACACGCAGCCCGGACCAGTCGGCGTACCAGCTGGTCAGCTCCTCCAGGCGTCGTGCGTCGCTCATGTGGTCAGCCACTCCAGGTAGAACGAGCCCACGCCGGCAGCGACCAGCAGGCCGCCGATGATCCAGAACCGGACGACCACCGTCACCTCGGCCCACCCCTTCAACTCGAAGTGGTGATGGATGGGGCTCATCAGGAAGATACGTCTGCCGTGGCTGAGTTTGAAGTACGCCCGCTGTACGATCACCGACCCGGCCTCGATGACGAACAGACCGCCGATGAGGACGAGCAGCAGCTCGGTGCGGCTCAGGATGGCGAGGGCGGCGACGGCACCGCCGAGCGCGAGCGAGCCGGTGTCGCCGAGGAAGATCTGCGCGGGAGACGTGTTCCACCAGAGGAAGCCGACCACCGCGCCGACGATCGCCGTCGCGACGATGGCGAGATCGAACGGGTCGCGCACGTCGTAGCACTTGGCCACGTTCTCGACGCTCAGCTTGACGTTCGCGCACGACTGGATCGACTGCCAGAACCCGATGATGATGTAGGCGCCGATGGCGAGGATGGACGCGCCGGAGGCGAGGCCGTCGAGGCCGTCGGTCACGTTGACGCCGTTCGAGGTGGCGGCGACCAGGAAGTTGATCCAGATCAGGTAGAGGCCGTAGCCGACCACAACGCCGATGGCGCCGTACCTCGTGATCGCGCCGAAGTCGATCGCCGGCAGGTCGCGGATGAACGACACGCTCATCGTGGCCGGCGTGTAGTCGTTGCCGTTCGGGAAGCGGATCGCCAGGAACGCCCAGACGGTCGCGACGATCACCTGGCCGGCGACCTTCGCCCATCCGGTCAGCCCGAGGCTGCGCTCGCGCCGGGTCTTGAGGAAGTCGTCGACGAACCCGACGATGCCCAGGCCGACCATGAGGAACAGCACGAGCAGCGCCGAGACGCTCGTCTCGTCGCCGGTGAGCAGCAGTGCGGTGAAGTAGCCGAACAGCGTGCCCAGGATGACGACGATGCCGCCCATCGTGGCGGTGCCGCGCTTGGCGTGGTGGCTCTGCGGTCCGTCGTCGCGGATGAACTGGCCCCACTGGAGGCGGCGGAAGAGCCGGATGAACAGCGGCGTCAGGAACAGCGTGAACGCCATCGACAGCGCACCGGAGGTCAGAAGGGCTCTCACGAGGACGATCCTCCCTGGAACGATGAGCCGAGGCGGTCGCCGAGGAAACGGAGCCCGGCCGAGTTCGAGGACTTCACGAGAACGGTGTCACCCGGGCGCAGCGCACCCTGGAGGTGCTCGAACGCCTCGTCCTGGGTCTCGAAGTAGACGGACTCGCCATCCCACGAGCCCTCGTTGATCGCCGTGATGTGCATCCGGCGCGCCTCGGGTCCGACGACCACCAGCTGGTCGATGCCGAGGCGGACGACGAGCAGGCCGATGCGGTCGTGCTCCTCACCGGAGAACTCGCCCAGCTCGCTCATCTCGCCGAGCACGGCGATCGTACGGCCGCCGGGCTCCGAGATCTGCGCGAGCGTCTTCAGCGCGGCCGCCATGGAGTCGGGGCTGGCGTTGTAGGCGTCGTTGATGACGGTGACCTCGTCGCTGCCGAGCACCTCCATGCGTCCCCGCTCCGCCGTCTTCACGGACTGCAGCGCCGACACGATCGCGTCGATGTCGACATCGAGGACGTGCGCGGACGCCGCGGCGGCCAGCGCGTTCATGACGTGGTGCTCGCCCAGCACCTGGAAGCGGACCGGGCGCGACTCGCCCGCTCCGCCGTCGCCGTCGCGGGGCGGCAGGTGCAGCGTGAAGGTGGTGCCGCGCCGGTCGGAGACGATGTCGGTCGCGCGCACCGCGGCCTGCTCGTCGAGGCCGAACCACAGCACCCGGGCGACGGTCTTGTCGGCCATCGTGCGAACGCGGGCGTCGTCGATGTTCAGGATCGCGACGTCCGACTCCAGCAGGTCGGTGACCATCTCGGTCTTCGCCTGCAGCGTCTTCTCGATGCCGCCGAACTCGCCTGCGTGGGCGAGTCCGACCTTCAGGACGACGCCCACATCGGGGCGCGCCATGCGCACCAGCCGTGTGATGTGGCCGATGCCGCTTGCACCCATCTCGGCGACGAGGAACTGCGTGTGCTCGGTCACCTGCAGCATCGTGACCGGCGCGCCGACCTCGTTGTTGAAGGAGGCGCGGGGCGCGATCGTCGGGCCGACCCGCTCGAGCACGGCGCGGAGCAGGTTCTTGGTGGTGGTCTTGCCGTTCGAGCCGGTGATGCCGACGATCTTCAGCAGTCCGAGGGCGCGCACGCGGGCGATCACCTCGGTCGCGAGGTCGCCGAGCGCGACAACCGTGTCGTCGACGAGCAGCTGCGGAACCGCCAGGTCGAGCGGATGGTCCACCACGACGAGCGCGGCGCCCGCCTCCACCGCCTGAGGGGCGAACAGGTGGCCGTCGGTGAACTCGCCCGGCTTCGCGAAGAAGATCGTGCCGGGCACGACCTCGCGGGAGTCGGTCGTGGACAGGCCGTCCACGGTGGTCTCGGGGGTCGCGTCCGTACCGTCGAGCAGCAGGGTGCCGCGGGTGGCCGCGGCGATCTCGGCCAGGGTCATCGCGATCATCTACAGCCACCCGGCCTCTCGGAGCGCGAGACGCACGTCCTCGCGGGCGGAGTACGGCAGGCGCTGGCCCGCCACCTCCTGGTAGTCCTCGTGTCCGGGGCCTGCGTACAGCACGACGTCGCCCTCGCCCGCCAGCGACAGCGCGGTCCGGAAGGCGGCGCGCGGGTCCGGCACCTCGTACAGTTCGAGCTGCGGCACGGCCGTGCGTGCGCCTTCAAGCAGCGCGGCGCGGATGGACGCCGGGTCCTCCCAGCGCGGGTGGAAGTCGGTGATCACCACGGCGTCGGAGCCGCGCGCGGCGATGGCGCCCATGTCGGTGCGCTTTGTCGTGTCGCGGTCGCCGTCGGCGCCGAACACCATCACGATGCGTCCGTCCGTCACCTTGCGCAGAGCGCTCAGGGTCGACAGGAAGGCGTCAGGGCTGTGGCCGTAGTCGATGAAGACGACGGGACCGCGGTCGCCGGACAAGCGCTCGGCCCGGCCCGGGATGTAGGCGTCGATGCCCCCGTCGCGCTCCAGCGCCGCGCCGATCGCGTCCAGGTCGTAGCCGGACTCGACCAGCATGACGATCGCGAGGGCGGCGTTCGCCGCGTTGTACGCGCCGAGCAGCGGCACGCTCGTCTCGAGCCGGCGACCGTCCGGACCCTCCAGCGCGAAGGCGGTGCGCTCCAGCGTCTCCTCCTGCACGGTCAGCGTCCACTCGGCGTCGGAGCCGGGCGAGCTGGACAGGGTCGCGACGGGGATGCGGGACTGCTCCACCAGCTGGCGGCCCCAGTCCGAGTCGACGGTGACGACGCCGCGTCGCGCGCGGTCCGGCTGGAACAGCTCCAGCTTGGCGGCGAAGTAGTCGTCCATCGCCGCGTAGTCGTCGAGGTGGTCGTGGCTGAGGTTGGTGAACCCGACGACGTCGAAGACGATCCCGTCGACGCGGTGGCGGCTGAGCGCCTGCGCCGAGACCTCGATCGCGGCGGCGCGCACGCCCTCCTCGCTCATCCGCGCCAGGAGAGCGTGCAGCTCGCTCGCCTCCGGGGTGGTCAGCTTGCTCGTGATGACGGTGTCGCCGATGCGGCGCTCGGCCGTGGAGCTCAGACCGGCGACGACGCCGAGCTGGCCCAGGATGGCGTTGAGCAGGTAGACGACGCTCGTCTTGCCGTTGGTGCCGGTCACCCCGAACAGGGTGGCCGAGTTCTGGTCGGTGCGGTAGATCCAGGCCGACACGGCGCCGAGCGCCGCACGCGGGTCGGGGGTGACGATCACCGGAAGGCCGGAGTCCGCGGCGAGGGCCGCGCCCTCCTCGTCGGTCAGGACGGCGACCGCACCCGCCTCGGCCGCGGCCGCGGCGTACGAGGCTCCGTGCGCGTTGCGCCCGGGCACGCCGACGTACAGGTCGCCCGGCTCGACGGCCGAGCTCGCGAGGGCTGCTCCGGTCACCTCGACTCCGTCGAGGTCGCCGCGGCAGTCCAGGCCGAACTCCGCGACCAGCTGGGCGAGCGGGCGGGCGACGGGATGCTCGGGGCGCAGAGAGGATGGCGCCGGTCCTGTCACGGGGCTCACTTTCGGTAGACGGTGTTCATCAGTAGTAGGGCGCGTAGCCCGCCGGGCTCGACGTCGACGGCTTCACCCGGTAGGTCTTCAGCACCTGACTCATGATCGTGTGGAACAGCGGAGCGGCCGCTGCCGACGAAGTAATGGTAGTCGGGAATCCGAGGTTGACCGAAACGACGTACTGCGGATCGTCCACCGGCGCGACGCCCATGACCGACACGTAGTAGGACGGCAGATAGCCGCCCTTGCCGTCCGGCTGCTGGGCCGTTCCGGTCTTCGCGGCGACGCGGTAGCCGGGGATCTGCAGCTGCTTCTTGAGCTCGCCGTCGGTCACCACCGACTCCATCATCCCGAGCGTCGTGGAGGCCGCCTGGGCGGAGACGACCTGCGTCGCCTTCGCGCTGGGGATGTCCGTCACGGTGCCGTCCGGGTGCTGGCAGCCCTGGACGAACGACAGCGGGATGCGCGTCCCGCCGTTCGCGAGCGCCTGGTACGCGCCGACCATCTGGATCTGCGTGGCCGACACACCCTGACCGAACATGGTCGCGTACTTGGTCTGGTCGTCCCACTCGCTGACCGGATGCAGCACGCCGTCCGACTGGTCGGGGTACGGCAGCCCCGTCGACTCCCCGATCCCGAACTTCTTCAGGTAGTCGTAACGCGTCTGGTCGCTCAGCGCGCGGCCCAGCTGCGACATGCCCGTGTTGGACGACATCATCAGCACGCCGGTGAGCGTCAGCCGCAGCGGCGCGTGGAAGCCCGAGTCGTGCAGGTCGGCGCCGTTGCCCGATTTCCACGAGTACGGCGCGAGCACCTGGCTGGCCGGTGTGGCCTTGCCCTGGTCGATCAGCATCGCGGCGGTGAGCGCCTTGAACGTGGATCCCGGCTCACGCGGGTCGGTGAGCGGCTGGAGACGCCAGTAGGACGGATCGGTGGCGTCGATGTTGTTCGGGTCGAGCGCGGGCCATTGCGCGATCGCCTTGACTTTGCCCGTCTTGGCCTCCGCCACGGTGACGAAGCCGAATTTCGATCCGGTCGCCGCCACCTGCTGGGCCAGCGTCTGCTCGGCGAACCACTGCAGGTCGCCGTCGATCGTGAGTTTGAGCGTTCCGCCGTCCTTCGCGGGCTTCTGAACGACGGTGCTGCCGGGGATGGCGACGCCGTCTGCTCCGCGCTGGTAGGTCTCTTCGCCGTCCTGCCCCGCCAGGCAGGTGTTCTCGCTCTGCTCGAGTCCTGAGTCGCCGCCCGACGAGAGGAAGCCGAGCAGATTGCCCGCCACCGCGCCGTTCGGGTAGCTGCGCGCCTGCTTCTTCGTGAAGGTGAGCCAGGGATACGGGAGCTTGTCGAGCTTGTCGAAGGTGCCGACGTCCATCCCCGCCTTGATCAGCACGTACTGCGACTTGGGGTTCGCCTTGAGCGCCGCGTCGATCAGCGCGACGACCGCGTCGCCGCCCTGGCCGGTGGCGGCGCCGATCTTCGCCGCCGCCTCGACCATCTTGGCGCGGCCGCCGGCGATCGCGTCCCTGGGCGACGCGGCGGCGGTGTACGTGTACACGGTCGTCGCGAGCACGGTGCCGTCGGCGGCGACGATGTCGCCCCTGTTGCCGAGCAGCGGTGTCGACACCTCTTTGGCGTTGACGGACTGGCGCTGCAGGGCGTCCGCCCGCACCACCTGGATGTCCACCAGCTTTGCGCCCAGGATGCCGACGGTCGCCGCGACGGCCAGCACCGTCACGGCGGTCCGCCGCCGCAGCATCTTCTTGCCGACCATGCTCCAGCCCGTTCCGTCGTCAGTGCGTCACCGGGGTCGGCAACGCTCCCTGCAACGGTACGGTCGGACCGGCCGTGGGCGCGCTCGCCGCACCCTGACCTGTGGAATTCCCAGCCTGGGCTCCGGTTGTGGACGCATTCGCACCGGCGGCCGCACCCGCGGCACCGGTCGCCGCCTTCTGGGCTGCCGTCACCAGCGGAACGCCGGCGAGCTGGGCGTTCGGCACCAGGTTGCCCTGCGCGCCGGTCACGGTCCCTGCCGCGCCGTTCGCGGGCGACGGTGCCCCGAGCACCGCGCCGTCGGACAGCCGCAGGTAGGCCGGACTGCTGTTGCTCACCATCCCGAGCGCGTTGGCGTTCGCCGCCAGGTTCTGCGGCGACGACACGCGGTTGAGGTCTTCGGAGGCGGCCTGGTACGACCGCTGCAGCTGCGTCTGCTTCGCCTGCAGCGCGTTCAGCTGGTAGGCGCCCTGCGAGAGGCCGATGCTGAGGAGCAGCTGCGACACGACGATCGCGAGCAGCGTGCCCACCGCGATCACCGCATACAGGGCGCGCGGGCGCGCGCGCCGCTGCGACCGCGTCGGGACGACCTCGAGGTGGGTGCGCTTCGGCTCCTCCACCGGGGCGGGGAGGGCGCCGCCGTTCCAGAGCGCGGCCGGACGCTTGCGCGCCGGCGCCGGGATGGCCTCGGCCAGGGTGGTGCTCACGGGCGCCTCCTCGTCTGTTCGGTGGTGGATGCTGCGGGACGCACCCGCTCCGCTGCACGCAGGCGCACCGGGGTGGCCCGCGGGTTCGCAGCCTTCTCGTCGTCATCCGCGAGCTCGGCGCCGCGGATCAGCAGTTTCAGTTCGGGTCGGTGCTCTGGCAGCTCGACCGGGAGTCCGGCGGGAGCGCTCGAGGTGGAGCGCGTCTGCAGCTCGCGCTTGACGATGCGGTCCTCGAGCGACTGGTACGCCTCGACCACGATCCGGCCTCCCACGTTCAGCGCGTCGATGGCCGCCGGGATGGCGCGCTCCAGCACCGCGAGCTCCTGGTTGACCTCGATCCGCAGCGCCTGGAAGACCCGCTTGGCGGGGTGCCCCTGCCGCTGCTGGGCCGCAGGGGTCGCCTTCGCGATCAGGTCGACCAGCTGCCCGCTGCGCTCGATCGGCTGCCGCTCCCGCTCCTCCACGATGCGGCGCGCGTAGCGCCCGGCCAGCTTCTCCTCGCCGTAGTCGCGGAAGATCCGGCGCAGGTCCGCCTCCGAGTACTCGGCGATCACCGTCGCAGCGGTCAGCTCGCTGGTGCCGTCCATCCGCATGTCGAGCGGGGCGTCCTTCGAGTACGAGAACCCCCGCTCCACGCGGTCGAGCTGCAGAGACGAGACGCCGAGGTCGAACAGCACGCCGTCCACGCGTTCGAAGCCGAGGCCCTCCACCGCCTCCCGGATGCCGTTGTAGACGGTGTGGACGAGGTGGACGCGGTCGCCGAAGCGCTCCAGGCGCTCCCCCGCGATGGCCAGCGCCTCGGGGTCGCGGTCGAGCCCGACGAGTGTGACGTCGGGGAAGCGCTCCAGGACGCCGGCGGAGTGGCCGCCCATCCCGAGCGTGGCGTCGACGAAGACGGCGCCGGGCCGCGTGAGCGCGGGCGCCAGCAGCTCGATGCAGCGCTCGAGGAGGACCGGGGTGTGGATCCTGTCGTTGGAGTCGGTCATGGCTGTTCGGGACGATCCGCGTTGCCCCTGGTTCCGGATCCCCATCCATCCCGACCTGACACCGGGGAAGTGGTGTCAGGGCGTATGGCTGGGAGTCCGGCATCAGGGACGACGCGGATTAGAAGAGTCCCGGGATCACCTCCTCCTCGGTGCTCGCGAACGCCGCCTCCTGCTCCGCCAAGTAGGTCTCCCAAGCGGTGGCGTCCCAGATCTCCGCGCGGCTGCCCGCGCCGATCACGACCAGGTCGCGATCCAGTCCCGCGTACGAGCGGAGCGCGGCCGGGATGGTCACGCGGTTCTGCTTGTCCGGGACCTCCGCGCTCGCCCCCGAGAGGAACACGCGCAGGTAGTCGCGGGCCTGCTTGCTCGTCACCGGCGCCTGCCGGATCTTCTCGTGCAGCGATTCGAACTCCCGCTGCGAGAAGACGTAGACGCAGTGCTCCTGGCCTCGGGTGAGAACAAGGCCGGACGCGAGTTCATCCCGGAATTTGGCCGGCAGGATGATGCGCCCCTTCTCGTCCAGCTTGGGGGCATGCGTACCGAGGAACATCGGCTGCCACCCCCACTCTCCGGCCCAGGTTGCGGTGTAGCTCCACTTTACTCCACTCTCATCCACAAATCGATGCAGTGTGACCGGATTGCCCCGAATTGGGTACGTCAAAGCCCGGAATCACGCGGCGAAACGTGGTGGAGGGAAATGGAGCGCCCGGGATGCCAGCGGGCGCGAAAGAAGGGCCGATCTGACGATCGGCCCTTCAGGGGAGAGTTTGTGGAGCGGAGTGGAGGGTCAGCCCTCTCCGCCGTCGTTGCGCTTGTCCCAGCGGTCGTTCATGCGGTCCATGAAACCGGTCTGGCCGCCGCGCGCCTTTGCGCGCTTCGAATCCGGAGCACCCGGCTCCACCGCGACGCGCTTCCCCGGGGCGATGGCCACCAGGACGCCGGCGAACATGACGACGAAGCCGAGGATGCCCACCAGGGGCTGCTGGAACCACACGCCGAGAACCAGGACGATGACGCCGACGACGGCGAGCAGGATGCCCAGCACGATCGACCGGTACGCGGGTCTCGCCCGCTTGCCTCCGACCTTGGCGACGAAGTCCGCGTCGTTCTGATAGAGACTGCGTTCCATCTCTTCGAGGAGGCGCTGCTCGTGTTCCGAAAGCGGCATCCGGATCCCCCTCTTTCTCGTGGGTTCGAGGCTAGGTGAGGCTGATTCTAACCTCGCCGGTCTGGCTAGGCTAGGCGTGTGTCTGAAAGCATCCGATTCGTCGACCTCATCCAGTCAAGAATCGATGGATTCATCGAATCACGCTCCTCCATTCTCGTCTCCATCGCCGATGAGCTCTCTCCGGTAGCAGGGTTCTCAAGGGATTTTCTCAGCGGCGGCAAGCGGTTCCGCGCGCTGTTCTGCTTCTGGGGCTGGCAGGCCGTCCGCACCGCCGGCGACCTGGTCGACGACGGCACCGACGCGGGGTCCGTCCCCGCCTCCGGAGCGCTGGATGCGGTCGTCTCCGTGGCCAGCGCGCTCGAGCTGTTCCACGCCGCCGCCCTGGTGCACGACGACATCATCGACAACTCGGACACCCGCCGAGGGGCGCCGGCCGCGCACAAGCGGTTCGAGCGCCTCCACGACCAGGAGGGGTGGGGCGGCTCCGGCGCCGCGTTCGGCACGGGCGCCGCCACCCTGCTCGGCGACCTGCTTCTCATCCTCAGCGACGAGCTCTTCGACGAGGGGCTCGCACAGCTGGTCAGCGCGGCCGCCCGCCGCGCCGCCCGGGCGGAGTTCAACCGGATGCGCCTGGACGTGACGGCCGGCCAGTACCTCGACATCTTCGAGGAGATCGGCTGGCAGGGCCGTCCGGACGCCGATCAGCTGGCGCGGGCCGAGCGGGTCATCGTCTACAAGTCGGCGAAGTACTCCATCGAATCGCCGCTGCTCATCGGCGGAGCGCTGGCCGGGGCAACCGTCGGGCAGTTCGAGGCGCTCCGCGACTTCGGCCTCCCCCTCGGCATCGCCTACCAGCTGCGCGACGACCTGCTCGGCGTCTTCGGCGACGCCGACGTGACCGGCAAGCCCAGCGGTGACGACCTCCGCGAGGGCAAGCGCACGGTGCTCATCGCGCTCACCCGTGAAGCGATCCCGTCCGGAGCCAGGGCGGCGCTCGACGAGCTGCTGGGCGACCCCGAGCTCACGCCCGAGCAGATCCGGACGATGCAGCTCACCATCCGCGAATCCGGTGCGGTCGAGAAGGTGGAGCGGATGATCGCCGACAACGTGTCGCGCGCGATCGCGGCGCTGGACGCATCCCCGCTCGGCACCGCGGCGAAGGCGCACCTGCGCGATCTCGCGACCACCGTGACGCGCCGGACGGCCTGACGCCGCGCGAACGCGGGGCGCGGCTTCAGGCGAGCGCCTGCGCGACCCGGCGGACCTCCGCCTTGCGGCCGGCGCGGAGCGCCTCGATCGGCGACGTGCCCAGGCTCTCCTCCACCTCCAGCAGCCAGTCGACCGCCTCATCGTCGCTGAAGCCGTCGTCGGCCAGGACGATGAGGGTGCCGTGGAGTTCGCTCAGCGGCTGCCCGTCCTTCAGGAAGGCGGCCGGCACCTTGAGGACGCCGTCGACGCGCTTGGCGCCGAGATGACGGTCCTCGATGAGACGACGGACCCGGCTCACGCTCAGGCCCAACAGCTCGACGAGGTCGGGGACGGTCAACCACTCCGTGGTCTGGACGGGCTCGCTCACCCTCCCAGCGTGCCACGAGTGGACGCGGCGCGCACATTTCGGCGATTGTTACGATCAGGTAAACTCCTGTCACATACGTCACTTCCGTTGACTCGTCTATCCATCTGTGCCAGCGTGGGGTGTCGACGTGTCACTCGAACAGGGGGTCTCCATGGCTCAGGCAGACACCGGCAGGATCCGCGGCATGCTGGGCACGGTGCCGATCGCCGTGGCGAGCTCTCTCGCGGTCACGATGGGGCTGGTCGCTCCCGCGCAGGCCACACCTCCGGAGCACCGCGCAACCGACCGCGGCGGGGACACGGGCGAAGTGGGCGCGTTCGGGCGCTCGACCGTCGTCAGCACGATCGAGCGCTCGCCGGAGGCGTCGGCCGCCGAGGCCTCCGTCGCAGCGGCTCCCGCCGGCTACCGCGTCCAGCAAGGCGACACCGTCTCGGGCATCGCCGCCCGCTTCGGCCTGTCGACCGCCGCCGTGCTCGCCATGAACGGGCTCAGCTGGAAGAGCCTGATCTTCCCCGGCCAGGTTCTCGCACTGGCGGGGCCCGCCTCGGCTCCGGCTGCGCCCGCCACCGTGGCCCCGGCGCCCGCCCCTGCGGCCCCCGCGACCACGACGTACACCGTCGCCCGCGGCGACACCATCAGCGGCATCGCCGGGCGCTTCGGGGTCACCACGAAGGCGGTCCTCGCCGCCAACGGGCTCAGCACCTCGAGCCTGATCTTCCCCGGGCAGAAGGTCCGCATCCCGGGCATCACCACCGCCGCCGTGAACACGCCGACGCCCGTCGTCGCGGCCCCCGTGGCCGCCGCGCCGGCTCCGCTGCCGGTCGTCGCGCCCGGTCAGGTCGTCGCGCTCACCGACGAGATGCGCGGCAACGCCGCGCTCATCGTC
>JAEWJG010000416.1 GCA_023386675.1 Actinomycetes bacterium | reverse complement strand
AGTACGGCCTCATCGACCAGGTGCTCACCAGCCGCAAGACGCTGCCGGCGCTGGTCAAGTAGTAGCCTTCGCTGCATGGATGAACGGGGCGGTCGGTTCGACGACCGCCCCGTTCGCCGTGTCCAGGCCTATCAGGACGCGCCGTACGACCCGGAGCGCTGGCCGGCGACGATCCCGGCCGTGCGCCAGCTGCTGCGGGAGGGCCTCGACCTGCCGACGGGCGTCACGATGCTCGTCGGCGAGAACGGGGCGGGCAAGTCGACCATCGTCGAGGCGGTCGCCGCGGCGTACGGACTGCCGCCGGAAGGTGGCAGCAACAAGGGCAGGCACGTCACGCGCCCGAGCGAGTCGCCTCTCGGGGAGTGGATCTACGTCGAGCGCGCCCCCTGGGCGGCGAAGTGGGGGTTCTTCCTCCGCGCCGAGACCATGCACGGCTACTACAGCTACGCCGAGACGGTCGCCGCCCCCTCCGACCCGCTGCTGCACGAGATGAGCCACGGGGAGTCGTTCAACACCCTCCTCGCCGACAAGCTCAACCACCCGCAGTTCGTCGCCGGACTCGTGTGCCTCGACGAGCCGGAGGCGGCGCTGTCGTTCCAATCGACCCTCACCTGGCTCGCCAACCTGGATGTGATGGCGAAGCGCGGCACCCAGGTTCTGTGCGCGACGCACTCGCCGATCCTCGCCGCCCTCCCCGGCGCGCACATCCTGGAACTGGGGGAGTGGGGCATCCGGGAGACCTCGTGGGAGGAGCTCGAGATCGTGGCGCACTGGCGTTCCTTCCTCGGCGCTCCGGAGCGCTACCTGCGCCATCTGCTGTGAGCAGAACCGCCGCGTGAAGCAAAACGGCCGACATGCGCGCCAATGTCGGTCACACGGGTTAGGCTCGACGAAAGAACGACCCGAAGAAGGAGGGGGAGGGATGGCACGCATCGGGGAAAGCGCCGATCTGCTCAAGTGTTCCTTCTGTGGCAAGAGCCAGAAGCAGGTTCAGCAGCTCATCGCCGGTCCTGGCGTGTACATCTGCGACGAGTGCGTCGAGCTCTGCAACGAGATCATCGAAGAGCGGCTCGCCGAAGCGGGTGAGGAGACGTCGAGCGAATTCGACCTCCCCAAGCCCAAGGAGATCTTCGGGTTCCTGGAGGAGTACGTCATCGGGCAGGAGCAGGCCAAGCGGTCGCTCGCCGTCGCGGTGTACAACCACTACAAGCGCGTCCGCGCCAAGCAGACCATCACGTCGGCCGACTCGATCGACGACGTCGAGATCGCGAAGTCGAACATCCTGCTGATCGGCCCGACGGGCTGCGGCAAGACATACCTCGCGCAGACGCTGGCCCGGCGCCTCAACGTGCCGTTCGCGGTCGCCGACGCCACCGCTCTGACGGAGGCCGGCTACGTCGGCGAAGACGTCGAGAACATCCTGCTGAAGCTCATCCAGGCCGCCGACTACGACGTCAAGCGGGCCGAGACGGGCATCATCTACATCGACGAGGTCGACAAGATCGCCCGCAAGGCCGAGAACCCGTCGATCACCCGCGATGTGTCGGGTGAGGGCGTGCAGCAGGCGCTGCTCAAGATCCTCGAGGGCACGGTCGCCTCGGTCCCGCCGCAGGGCGGCCGCAAGCACCCGCACCAGGAGTTCATCCAGATCGACACGACGAACGTGCTGTTCATCGTGGCCGGCGCCTTCGCCGGGCTGGAGGAGATCATCTCGTCCCGTGCGGGCAAGAAGGGCATCGGCTTCGGCGCCCCGCTGCACTCCAAGGGCGACGACATCAACCTCTTCAGCGAGGTGCTGCCGGAAGACCTGCACAAGTTCGGCCTGATCCCCGAGTTCATCGGCCGCCTCCCGGTCGTGACCACGGTGACGCCGCTCGATCAGGATGCGCTCATGCAGATCCTGACGGAGCCGAAGAACGCGTTGGTGCGGCAGTACCAGCGCATGTTCGAGCTCGACGGCGTCCAGCTGGAGTTCGACCACGCTGCACTCGAGGCCATCGCCGACCTGGCGGTTCTCCGCAAGACCGGTGCCCGCGGCCTCCGCGCGATCATGGAGGAGGTGCTCGGCCCGATCATGTTCGAGGTGCCGTCCAGCTCCGAGGTCGCTCGTGTTGTCGTGACGAAGGAGGCGGTGCTCGAGAACGCGGCGCCGACTATCGTCCCGCACCGTCCGCGGCGCGAGGAGAAGTCGGCCTAGCCTCCACGCGGGGTGTGATCAGGAGCTCCGGCGCCTTGGTCACCATCAGCCACGCGGGCAGAACCGCGAGGCACAGGATGGGCAGGATCAGCAGGTTCTGCGTGACCGCGACCCCGACGAAGATGGCGACCCAGCCGTCCCGTGCGGCCGCCACGGTCATCCCCAGTACGCCGGCGGCGACGGCGACCTGCAACGGCACACCCGGTACGAGGGCGGCCGCGAGCGTCCCCACCGCCGCACCGATGAACACGGACGGGAAGATGCGTCCGCCCCGGAACAGCGCACTCGCCGAGACGAGCAGGGCGAGCAGCTTGATCACCACGATCAGCGCGAGTTGCCACGCGGAGTAGTCCGCGCGGTCCGTCACCAGCTGGTTCATCTGGGCGAGGCCCTTGAACATCGTGATCGGTCCGCCGAGCGCTCCCAGCAGGCCGAGCACGACGCCACCGGCGACCGTGATGAGCAGCGGATGCCGCAGGCCGTGGAACAGCCGGTGCATCACCGGAAAGAGATACACCGCCACCAGGCCGACCGCCGTGCTGACGGCGGTGATGATGAGCGCGGCCAGGACATCCCAGCCGGTGACCTCGGTGTACGCGGGCATGGCGATCGCGAACGAGGGATGCGACAGCAGCGTCATCGTGATCGAGCCCGCCGCCGCCGAGACCAGGGGCAGGAAGAGCTTGTCCCACAGCGAGCCCCCGCCCTTCACCGCCGCCATGATCCCGGTGAAGAGCAGCGCGGCGGCGACCGGCGTCCCGAACAGCGCGCCGATCGTGCCGGAGATCGACATCATCATCGCCATGCGGGCGGGCACCGCGGTGAACGCCCGCGCGCAGAGCGCGACGATCAGGGTCGCGTTGATGAGGATGATCGGGTTCTCGGGCCCCAGGCTGACGCCGCCGGCCAGCCCGAGGATCGCGGCCAGCGCGAGCGACGGCACGACGAGCGGCGACAACGGGGGCGCCACCAGTTCCGTCGTCGCGGTGTCAGGCCCGGCGTGGCCGGGCACGAGCCAGATGGTCAGGCCCACGGCGACGCCCGTGAGGGTCAGGACGAGGAAGATCCACCACCCGGCGTTCGGGTCGACGCCGAGCGCGTGGGGGAGCGCCGACCAGACGCCGTCGTGGAGGAGGTCCGCCGCCTCATCCACCAGCCACAGGGTCAGCGCGGTGAAGATGCCGATGAGGACGGACGGGATGCACAGCAGCAGGAGCTGGCGGACCGTCGGGGTGGGGAGCTCCGCCGCCTCCGCATGACTCGCCGTCGACATGCGCCCTCCCTCCGCCGTGCCGGATGGGCACAGCGTAGGGGCCGCATGCGCGGGGCGGCTAGCCTGTCTTCAGCTGTCGAGGCGGCGACGCTTCAGCAGCGGCTCGAGCTGCGCGTCGCGTCCGCGGAAGT
This sequence comes from Actinomycetes bacterium, assembly GCA_023386675.1. Classification (GTDB taxonomy): domain Bacteria; phylum Actinomycetota; class Actinomycetes; order Actinomycetales; family Microbacteriaceae; genus Leifsonia. The sequence continues at coordinate 10,120 of JAEWJG010000416.1, read as the reverse complement.
CGCGGTACGCCTCCAGCGGGTCCTTCGAGCCGCCGACGCCGAGCAGCCGCTGACGGAAGCGGTCTCCGTTCTCGCGCAGCAGTCCGCCGTTCTCGCGGAACCACTCCACGGTGTCCGCGTCGAGCACCTCGCTCCAGATGTAGGAGTAGTAGCCCGCGTCGTATCCTCCCGAGAACGTGTGCGCGAAGTAGGTGCTCGCGTAGCGCGGCGGAACGGCCGGGTTGTCGAGGCCGACGGCGGCCAGCGCCTCCGCCTCGAACGCGGCGACGTCGGTCACGGAGTCGTCCGCGGTGATCCGGTGCCATGCCTGGTCGAGCAGGGCGGCGGCGAGGTACTCGCTGGTGGCGAAGCCCTCGTTGAACCCCTCGGCGGCGTGAAGCCGGTCGACGAGCTCCTGCGGCATCCGCTCACCGGTGACGTGGTGCACGGCGTAGTTCTCGAGCACCTCGGGCCACAGCATCCACATCTCGTTCACCTGGCTGGGGAACTCGACGAAGTCGCGGAACACGTTGGTCCCGGCGAACTTGGGATAGGTCACGCGCGCGAACAGGCCGTGCAACGCGTGTCCGAACTCGTGGAACAGGGTGTTCGTCTCGTCGTAGGTGAGCAGCGTCGGCTCGCCGGCAGCCGGCTTCGGGACGTTGAGGTTGTTGACGACGACCGTCGGGGTGTCCAGGAGGGCCGACTGTGAGATGAGGGGATTCATCCACGCGCCACCGCGCTTGGAGTCGCGCGTGTACAGGTCGAGGAGGTAGAGGCCGAGGCCGGAGCCGTCCTCGTTGCGCACCTCGAAGACGCGCGCGTCGGGGTGGTAGGCGACGAGGTCGGGACGCTCCTCGAACGTGATGCCGTAGAGGCGGTTGGCGGCGTAGAAGACGCCGTCGCGCAGCACGCGCTCCGCCTCGAAGTACGGGCGCATCGCGGCGAAGTCCACGTCGAACTTCTCGGCGCGGACCTTCCCGGTCAGGTGCGCCCAGTCCCACGCCTCGACGGTCTCCCCGTCGGGGAGCTGGCGCTGCAGGTCGGCCTGCTCGGTATGGGCGTTGCGGGCGGCCGGGGGAGCGAGGCGGCCGAGCATGTCCGCGACCGCCTCCGGGGTGCGGGCGGTCTCGTCGGCGGTGACGTAGGCGGCGTGCGTGTCGAAGCCGAGCAGGCGGGCGCGCTCGGCGCGCAGCCGGGTGATCTCGAGCACGAGGTCGCGGTTGTCGTTCTCGCCGCCGCGGATGCCGCGGGAGCGGGAGGCAGCCATGATCCGCTCGCGCGACTCGCGGCGCGTGAGATCGGCGAGCCACGGGTGGCCGGTCGGCAGCACGAGGGTGACGACGAACTTCCCGTCGAGGCCGCGGTCGGCGGCGGCCTGCGCCGCGGCGGACAGCTCGCTCTCGCCCAGGCCGTCCAGATCTTCCGCGGTTTCGAAGACGACGGCGAGGTCGTTGGTGTCGGCCAGCAGGTTCTTCTCGAAGCGGGTGGTCAGGGTGGAGAGGCGCTGGTTGTACTCACGCAGCTTCTGCTTGCCGGCGTCGTCGAGGCCGGCGCCGGCGAGGGTGAACTCGGTGTAGTAGCGCTCGACGAGGTAGCGCGACTCGGCGTCGAGTCCGAGCTCGTCGAGGCGGCCGTGCAGGTCGGCGATGCGCGCGTACAGCGCGGGGTTCAGCCGGATGGCGTCGCTGTGCGCGGCGAGACGCGGTGCGATCTCCTCCTCGAGCTCGTTGGTGAAGTCGGTGCTGTCGGACGAGCTCTTGTTGAAGAACACCTCCGCGACGCGCTGCAGGGTCTGTCCGCTGCGCTCCAACGGCAGCATGGTGTTCCCGAAGGTCGGTGCCTCGCCGTCGCCGACGATCGCGGCGATCTCGGCGAGCTGCTCCTCCATCCCCTGCTCGAAGGCCGGGCGGTAGTGCTCGTCGCGGATCTCGGCGAAGGGCGGGAGGCCGTACGGGAGGGCGCTGGGAGAGGAGAAGGGATTCGCGACGTCGGTCATGCCCCCAGCCTAGACATCCGCCCCGGAGCGTCGCAAAGAATTCGTTGCAAAAGAAGGGTTGCAAAGAAGTGCTTGCAAAGAAGTCTTTGCATCGCTAATCTGGTGGCATGACAGACGAGCAGAAGCCGGCGCCGATCGGCGCGGCGGGCGGAAAGTTCCCGCACGAGGACGCCCTGGGCATGGCCGCGCTGCGGGCTCTCGCGCATCCGCTGCGCGTCGAGATCATGAATGAGCTGTCCGACTTCGGTCCGGCCACCGCGTCCATGCTCGCGGAGCGGCTGGGGGAGTCGAGCGGATCGACCAGCTATCACCTGCGCCAGCTTGCCAAGCACGCCATCATCGTGGAGGACGCCGAGCGCGGCTCCGGCCGTGAGCGCTGGTGGCGCATGGCGCCCGGGGGAGTGACCATCGGATCGGCCGAGACGCTGAACACCCCCGCCGGTCGCGAGGCCAACGAGCTCGTCTCGCTCGGCTGGCAGCAGAACAACGAGCGCAGGCTCTCCACCTTCCTGCGCCGCGGCCTGGACACCTTCGGTTTCGACTGGATGGAATCGAGCACGCTCTCCACCTCTCACCTGGAGCTGACGCGGGAGCAGCTCACCGAGTTCGGGCGCGAGTACTACGCGCTGCAGGAGCGGCTGAAGGCGAAGTGGAAGGCGGAGGACGCCGAAGCGGAAGCGGCGGGTACGGAGGTCGCAGAGCGCAAGCGGGCGCAGATCCAGTTCAACGCCTTCCCCTTGGTGGAGCAGGAGGACCGCTGATGTCGGCCACCGTCCCGTCCGCTGCGAACGCGCCGCTGGGCCGCGGATTCGCGCGGCTGTGGACCTCCGCCATCGCCAGCAACCTCGCCGACGGCCTCGGCCGCACCGCGGTCCCGCTGATCGCGACGACGCTCACCCGCGACCCGGCGCTGATCGCCGGCGTCAGCGCCGTGACGTTCCTGCCGTGGCTGTTCTTCGGCATTCCCGCCGGGATGCTGCTCGATCGTGTCGACCGCCGCATCGCCATGGCGGTCGCCAACTCCCTGCGCTTCGCGGTCGCGGCCGGCCTGGCCCTGCTGATCACGACGGACACGCTGAGCATCTGGCTGCTGTACGCATGCGTCCTCGCTTTCGGGCTCGGAGAGACCGTCTTCGACAACGCGACGACCACGGTCGTGCCCGCCCTCGTCACCCGCGACCAGCTGGATCGCGCGAACGGGCGGATGCAGTCGGCCGAGATCACCATCCAGAACTTCATCGCGACGCCGATCGCCGGCTTCCTGTTCGCAGCCGCCATCGCACTGCCGATCTGGCTGACGGGAGCGGGCTTCCTGGTGGCGGGGCTGCTCGCGCTGAGCATCCCGGCCGCGGCGGCGCACGCGCACCGCTCCGGTGGCAGTGCGGCGGATGCGTCGGGCCGGCCTTCGCTCGCGGCCGTCGTCCGCTACCTCTGGGACCACCGCTTCCTCCGCTGGATGATCGTGCTCACCTCGATCACCGCCTCCGCGCTGGCGTTCGCTCAGGGCAGCGTTGTGCTCCTCCTGCTGCAGACGTTCGACGTGCCGGCCGCGCTCATCGGTGTGGTGACGGCGGCCGTCGGGGTCGGCGCGCTGGCGGGTGCCCTCATCTCGCCGCGGTTCGTCGTCCGCTTCGGACGCGGGCGCGTGATGTTCTGGGCGATCCTCGTCAGCGGCGTCGGCGTCATCGGCGTCGGCGTCACGTCGAACGTGGTCGTCGCGATCACGGCCTACGCGATCGGCGCGTGCGGCGTGGCGGTGTGGAACGTGCCGTGGGGAGCGATCCGTCAGGCCGTCATCCCGGGCGCCATGCTCGGCCGCGCGCTCGGCATCGTCCGCACCATCGGCTGGGGGCTGACCCCGATCGCCACCGTCCTGGGCGGCTTCGTCGCCCGCATCGACCTCCGGCTGCCGTTCGTCATCGGCGGCGCGCTCGTGGTCGTCCCGACGCTCATCGCGTCCCGTCTCATCCTGTCGGCGTCCGTTCAGGAGCCGGCTGCCGACCCCATCCCGGAAGGACAATCGTCATGACCGCCGTCCTCGTCTCCGCCTACCGCCCGCTGACGCACCGCCTGGCCGCCCGCGTCGGAAACGCGCTCACCGCCTGGGCCGACCGTCCGCTCGCCCGCGCGCCCCACGACGCCGACCGTGTCGCGATCATGGAACGCACTCGCGACTCCGCCGCCCGCGCCCTTCCGCAGCTACCGCGCTGACCCGCACCCACCACGCCTTCGAGCACAGGAAAGACGTCGCCTGCTTCGACGAACGGCGACGTTCATCCTGTGCTCAGCGGCTGTTCGGTGGGCGAACAGGCGACACGCCGGTGGGACGGGCTAGGCCTCGTCGACGTCGTAGTCGGAGGTGTCGGTCTCGACGGGCTGGGTGATCGTCGCCGAGTCCTCGGAGGGGTTATAGCGGATCTCGGTGCCGTCGTCGAGAGTGACGACCGGCTTGCCCTCCAGCCAGGTCAGCGTCCACTTCCAGCCGGTGGTCTCGACGTCGGTCGCGACCAGCTCCTCCTCGACGGTCTGCACCGCGTACGCGACGACCTCGGGCAGGTTCGAGGGGGTCTGCTCTCCGACGCTCCAGCGCGTCCCGAGCTGCATCAGGCGCGTCCCGCCGCAGTCGGGGCCTTGGCCAGGTCGATCTCGTACGTGACCCACTGCGTGCGGTCCGCGACCGAGTCGTAGAGCTTCTGCGCGGTGTCGTTGTCGTGCGCGGTGATCCACTGCACGACACCGAGGCCGCGCTCCTCGGCGAGCGAGCGGGCCTGCTGCAGCAGAGCACTGCCGACGCCCTTGCCGCGCTCCTCCTCGACGACGAACAGGTCGTCGACGAACAGCCCGCGATCGCCCTCGAGCGGACGCGCGAACTCGCGCACGTGGGTGAGACCGACGATGCGGTCGCCGTCGACGGCGACGTAGCCGTTCTCCTCGTGCTCGGGAGCCGTCAGCCAGGACCAGAGGACGAGCGCCTTCTGGTCGGTCAGCTGCGTCTCGTAGAACTCGGCGTACTTGGCGTACACGTCGAGCCAGGCGAAGAAATCGCCGTCCCTGACAGGTCGAACCTCGATCGCCATGGATTCCTCCGTTCCCGTTGCGCCCCGGAATGCATGCACGGTGCGTGTTCCGACAATATCGCGGTCCCGTTCAGGGGACGAGGTCGTAGGTCACCCACTTCGTCTTCTCGGCGACCTTGTCGTAGAGGCGGCGAGCGGTCTCGTTGTCCTTCGCCGTGGTCCAGCGGACGACCGACAGGCCGCGCTCCTTCGCCGCCTCGCGGGCGGCCTCGAGGAGGGCGGTGCCTGCGCCCGCGCCGCGCGAATCGGGCGACACGAACAGGTCGTCGAGGTAGAGGCCCTTGCTGCCGTCGAGGGGGCGGGCGAACTCGCGCACGTGCGCCAGCCCGATCGGGGCACCCTCCTCGTCGACGGCGAAGTACGCCTCCAGCTCGTTCTCCGGGTCGGAGATCCAGCTCCAGACCAGGAGCGCCTTCTCGTCGGTGATCGGCTTGTCGTAGAACTCGCCGTAGCCGACATAGAGGTCGAGCCAGGTGAAGAACTCGTTGTCCTGCACCTTCCGGACGCTCGTGGTCATCGTTCCTCCTCGGTCGGGGCTGCGGCGAGCAGGATATCGGTCACCGACAGCTCGTCGGCGGAGGCGAAGCGGAGGTCCGCGATCCTGCCCACCGAGCGGAGGTCGCCCGCGGCCGACTCGACGGCCGCGATCTCCGCCTCGGGGCCGGCGATGACGGCCGAGTCCACGGGGGTGCGCTGGGACGCCTTCGCGGCGGTCTTGGCGCCGCGGATCCCGGTCAGCGCGCGGCCGACGATGGCGAGCACCTCGCGGTCGGAGCTCCAGTCCTGGGCGACCTCGGACGCCTGCGGCCAGGCGGCGACGTGCACAGACCCGTCCTGGAACCAGCTCCACGCCTCCTCGGAGGCGAAGGGCAGCACCGGCGCGAAGAGGCGCAGGAACGCGGAGAGCGCGACGCGGAGGGCGACGACGGCCGAGGTCTTCCCCGCGGAGTCGTCGCCGTATGCGCGCTCCTTCACGAGCTCCAGGTAGTCGTCGCAGAACGTCCAGAAGAACGTCTCGGTGATCTCCAGGGCGCGGGCGTGGTCGTACCCCTCGAGTGCGGCCGTCGCGTCGGCGACCACGCCGGCGAGGTTCTGCAGCATGCTCCGGTCGAGCGGGCTGGTCACCTGGGCGAGGTCGAGCGACGCCGGGGCGTCGAAGCCGAGGATGAACTTGGCCGCGTTGAGCAGCTTGATCGCCAGGCGGCGACCGATCTTGATCTGGGTCGGGTTCTGCGGGTCGAACGCCGCGTCCGTCCCGAGCCGGCTGGACGCCGCCCAGTAGCGCACGGCGTCCGAGCCGTGGCGCTCCAGGATGTCGGCGGGCGTGACGACGTTGCCCTTCGACTTCGACATCTTCTTGCGGTCGGGGTCGACGATGAAGCCGGAGAGCGCCGCGTTCGTCCAGGGCGCCACATCCGCCTCGAGCTTCGCGCGGAGAAGCGTCGAGAACAGCCAGGTGCGGATGATGTCCTGACCCTGCGGGCGCAGGTCGAACGGGAACACGGCGCCGAAGAGCTCGTCGTCGCGCATCCACCCACCGGCGAGCTGCGGAGTGAGGGAGGACGTCATCCAGGTGTCCATCACGTCGTGCTCGCCGACGAAGCCGCCGGCCTGGCCGCGCTGCGCCTCGTCGTAGCCGGGCGCCGCGTCCGAGGACGGGTCGACGGGGAGGAGGTCCTCCGTCGGGAGGATCGGCTGGTCGAAGACCGGATTGCCGTCGCCGTCGAGCGGGTACCAGACCGGGATCGGCACGCCGAAGAAGCGCTGCCGGGAGATGAGCCAGTCGCCCGTGAGGCCGCCGACCCAGTTCTCGTAGCGGACGCGCATGAAGTCGGGGTGCCAGTCGATCTCGCGACCGAGCTCGATGAGCCGCGCGCGCAGCTCCTCGTCGCGGGCGCCGTTCTTGACGTACCACTGGCGGGTCGAGACGATCTCGAGCGGGCGGTCGCCCTTCTCGAAGAACTTCACCGGGTGCTGGATGGGCTTGGGCTCGCCCTCGAGGTCGCCCGACTCCTTCAGAAGCTCGACCACGGTCTGCTTCGCCGAGAACACCGTCTTGCCGGCGAGCTGCGCGTACGCCTCCCGGCCGGCCTCCGAGGTGATGGCCTCCGGCGGTTCGGGCAGGATGCGGCCGTCGAAGCCGATGATCGCGCGGTTCGGCAGGTCGAGTTCGCGCCACCAGGTGACGTCGGTGACGTCGCCGAAGGTGCAGATCATGGCGATGCCCGATCCCTTGTCCGGCTGCGCCAGGTGGTGGGCCACGACGGGCACCTCCACGTCGAACAGCGGGGTGCGCACGGTGGTGCCGAACAGCGGCTGGTACCGCTCGTCGTCGGGATGCGCGACCAGTGCCACGCAGGCGGGGAGCAGCTCCGGGCGGGTCGTCTCGATGTAGATGGGACCGTCGGCCCCGTGGAACGCGACGCGGTGGTAAGCGCTGGGCTGCTCGCGGTCCTCCAGCTCGGCCTGCGCGACCGCCGTGCGGAACGTGATGTCCCACAGCGTCGGCGCCAGCGCCTGGTACGCCTCGCCGCGTTGGATGTTGCGCAGGAACGCCAGCTGGGAGGTGTGGATGGACTCGCGGCCGATAGTCCGGTAGGTCTGCGACCAGTCGACCGACAGCCCGAGCATGCGCCAGAGCGCCTCGAACTGCTTTTCGTCCTCCTCTGTCAGCCGCTCGCACAGCTCGATGAAGTTGCGGCGCGAGATCGGCTTCTGGTCGGCGGCCTTGGTGCTCTTGTTGTCGCCGCCCTCGAACGGAGGGGTGAAGTCCGGGTCGTAGGGCAGCGACGGGTCGCAGCGCACACCGTAGTAGTTCTGGACGCGGCGCTCGGTCGGCAGGCCGTTGTCGTCCCAGCCCATCGGGTAGAACACCTTCTGCCCGCGCATGCGGTGGTAGCGCGCCACCACGTCCGTGTGCGTGTAGCTGAAGACGTGGCCGATGTGCAGCGAACCGGAGGCCGTCGGCGGCGGGGTGTCGATGGAGTAGACCCCGTCGCGGCCGGCCGCGAGCGCCCCCTCCCGATCGAACCGGAAGGTGCCGTCGCTCTGCCAGCGGTCACCCCACTTGGCCTCGAGCCCTTCCAGGGCGGGCTTGTCGGGCACGTTCGGCGTGCTCATAGGGGTCCTCCGATTCGATATATGCGGCACCGTGTCCTCGGGGTGCCTGAGTGTGGGATCCCTTAAAGCGTACCGAACGTCCTCACACCTCGTCGACGAACGGCGTCCGGCGGGCGGCGAACAGGGCCGCCACCAGGGTGATCGCCGACATCACGGCGAGCACGATGCCCGGGTGCCACCACGCGTTGCCGGTCGCCTGGCCGAACACCAGCGTGAGAGCGGGGACGAACGAGGTCAGCAGCGCCGCGATGCTGTACGCGACCGAGAGACCGCTGTAGCGCACCTCGCTCGGGAACAGATCGGACATCAGTCCGCCGAGCGCCGCCCAGGAGAGGGTGGGCAGGATGCCGCCGACGATCATGCTCGCGACGAGGATGCCGAAGTTCGCGTGCTGCAGCAGGAAGTACATCGGGAACGCGACGATCAGCGTCCCGATCGCGCCGTAGGCGACGACCTTCGCCGAGCCGATCCGCGCCGCCCACGCGCCGAAGAGCGGGATGGTGACCAGCTGCAGCAGGCCGCCGATCGTCGTGGCGACCAGCAGGTCCTGGTACTTGAACCCGAGCACAGCGGTGCCGTAGTCGACCATGTAGGTGTTCATCAGCGAGTAGGAGCCGATGCCGAGGATGGCCGCGCCGATCCCGATGACGAAGCCGGTCGGCGCCTTGCGGAAGACGTCGACCACGGGGAAGCGGTCCCGCGTCCCGGTCTCGAGCAGCTTGCGGAATACCGGGGTCTCGTCGATCGACCACCGCAGGTAGAGCGAGACGAGCAGCAGCGGGAACGCCGTCAGGAACGGGATGCGCCATCCCCACGCCGCGATGTCGGCGGTCGACATGGTCAGCGTCAGCACGATGAAGACGACGGCGCTCAGGATGGAGCCGACGGGCGAGCCGAGCTGGGGGAGCGCCGCGTAGAAGCCGCGCTTCTTCGGATTCGCGTACTCGGTCGCGAGCAGGATCGAGCCGCCCCACTCGCCGCCCACCGAGAAGCCCTGGAGCAGGCGCAGCAGCACGATCGCGATCGCTCCGAACCATCCCGCCGCGGCGTAGGTCGGGAGCACGCCGACGAGGCCGGTGCTCAAGCCCATGATCAGGATGGTGATGAGCAGGGTCGGGCGGCGCCCGATGCGGTCGCCCAGGTTGCCGAAGACGATCGCGCCGATCGGGCGGATCACGAACCCGGCCGCGATGGCGAGGAACCCGGCCAGCGCACCGCCGAACGCGCCGAGCGGCGCGAAGAAGAGGGGGCCCACGAAGAACGCGGCGAAGTATGCGTAGAGGTAGAAGTCGTACGACTCGAGCGCGGTGCCGACGAACGACGCGATGGTGACGCGGCGTGCGGTGCCGGGGGTGATGCCGGGGCGATCGGTCTCGCTGCGGACGGGGCTTGCGGTGGTAGTCACGGCTGTCCTTCGAAAACGGAATAGTATTTGGACCGGGTCCAATATTGGCACGGAAAGGAACGCAGGATGTCCGCCGCGCATTCCCCGCGCCCCTCCGGTGCCGGCCGGCCGCGCTCGTCGTCGCGAGCGATGATCGCCGAAGCGGCCGGCGAGCTCTTCCTCGAGCAGACCTACGCGGGCACGACGGTCGACGACATCGCCCGCCGCGCCGGGGTGAGCCGGGCGACCTTCTTCAACTACGTCAGCGCGAAGAGCGACCTGCTGTGGCTGGAGGTGGATGAGGCGCTCGCGGCGTTCGACGGCACGCTCGCGTCCATCTCGCTCGACGCGGCGCCGATGGATGCGGTGCTCGAGGCTATGACGCAGCTCGCCGACACGTTCGGCCCTGGGCGCCTCCCGCTGGCGGTCACCCAGGTCGATCTGATGGGGACGGATGCGGAGCTGCAGGCGTCGGCGTTGCCGCGGTTCCTGGGGCTGGTGCGGCGGCTGCAGGCGTTCATCGCCGTGCGCGCCGGAGCCGCGCCGGATGCGCTGCTGCCG
>JAEWJG010000407.1 GCA_023386675.1 Actinomycetes bacterium | reverse complement strand
GACCATCATCGCCCGCAGCTCGTCGGAGGTGACGACGGGGCGGATGCGCGAGAGCGGGCTCGACGTGTCGCGGGTCGTGAGCATGGCGAGCTCCGAGCCCTCGTCGGGGTACCCCATCGCGATGCGGGCCATGAAACGGTCGCGCTGCGCCTCCGGAAGGGCGTACGTGCCCTCCATCTCGACCGGGTTCTGCGTGGCGACGACGATGAACGGGGCGGCGAGCGGATACGTCGAGCCGTCGACGGTGACCTGCCGCTCCTCCATGCACTCCAGCAGGGCCGACTGCGTCTTGGGGCTGGCGCGGTTGATCTCGTCGCCGATGACGATGTTCGCGAAGATGGCGCCGGGCTTGAACTCGAACCGGCGCTCCGCCTGGTTGTAGATCGAGACGCCGGTCACGTCGCTGGGGAGCAGGTCGGGCGTGAACTGGATGCGGCTGACGCTGCAGTCGACCGACTTCGCCAGCGACTTGGCCAGCATGGTCTTGCCGACGCCCGGGACGTCCTCGATCAGCAGGTGCCCCTCGGCCAGCAGGACGACCAGCGCCGTCTGCACGGCCTCGTGCTTGCCGTCGATGACCGACTCGACGTTGGCGGTGATCTGCTCCGCGGCGCGCCGCAACTCGTCCAGGCCCATGCCGGGGGCGACTCCCGCCTCCTCCTCGGTCGCGACGGAGGACTCGGTGGGCTGGCGCGTCGCGTAACTGTTCATGGCTGGGCTCACGTCTCCTGGAGGTACTCGTGCACGGCCGGAGGCACGTACGGGCTGACGTCGCCGCCGAGGGCGGACACCTGACGCACGAGCGAGCTCGACACGTGCGCGTTCGCCGGGTTGGGCAGCAGGAACACCGTCTCGACGTCGGCCAGGTGCCGGTTGACGATCGCCATCGGCGTCTCGTAGGTCACATCCACCTGCGAGCGGATGCCCTTCACGAGCACATGCGCGCCCACGTCGGTGCAGTAGTCGACGAGCAGGCCCACAGACCAGGAGGCGATGACGATGTTGCCGACGATCCCCGCGTCCTCGATCGACTTCTCGATGAGGGCGACCCGCTGCGCGATGGGCAGCAGGGCCGACTTGTCGGGGTTGTGGACCACCACGACGTGCACCTCGTCCCAGATCCGAGCAGCACGCTCGATCACATCGAGGTGCCCGAGGGTGACCGGGTCGAACGATCCAGGGACAACGGCGATCCTGTTCATAGGCCTTCAGACTATCCCGCGGAAACCGGCATTTCGTTGTGAATCCGTTACCAACGGATGACGTTACGACTTGCCCAGGAAGGCGCGCTCGGACTCGTCCAGGCGCCGGGCGAGTGCGGCCGCGAGGGCGGGGTGCTGCGCGAGCGCCGGATCGCCCTCCAGCGTCTCCTCCGCCGCCACGCGCGCCTCGGCGATGAGCTCGCCGTCGGAGGCCACCCGCAGCAGCCGGAGCGACGACCGGCCACCCGATTGGCGGCTGCCGAGGACGTCGCCCTCGCGCCGCAGCTCGAGGTCGACGTTGGCCAGCTCGAAGCCGTCCAGGGTCGCGGCCACCGCATCCACCCGCTCGCGCGCCAGGCTGCCCTCCTCCGCGGCCGTGACCAGCAGGCACAGGCCGGGGATGTCGCCACGACCGACGCGGCCGCGCAGCTGGTGGAGCTGCGAGACGCCGAAGCGGTCAGCATCCAGCACCACCATCGCGGAGGCGTTCGGGACGTTGACGCCGACCTCGATCACGGTCGTCGCGATCAGCAGGTCGATGCCGCCCCCAGCGAAGGAACGCATCACCTCGTCCTTCTCGTCGGACGGGAGCCGCCCGTGCAGAACGCCGATGCGGGCGTCGCGGAACAACGGATCGGCACGCAGCTGCGCGGCGACGGACTCGACGTTGGCGATCGGGCGCGGCGGAGCGCCGTCGGCCGTCTCCTCCGCCGGTTCCGGCTCCTCGCCGTCGTCCTCCGCGTCCTTGCCCGAGATGGCCGGGCAGACGACGAAGACCTGGCGCCCCTTGGCGATCTCCTCCGACGCGCGCTCCCAGATGCGGCGCTCCCATCCCGGACGGTCGGCGAGCGGCACGACGAAGCTCTCGATCCCCTGCCGGCCGGCGGGGAGCTGGGCGATGGTCGACACGTCGAGGTCGCCGAACACCGTCATCGCGACCGTGCGCGGGATGGGCGTGGCGGTCAGCACCAGCACGTGCGGCGGGGTGCCGCCCTTCGCTCGCAAGGCCTCGCGCTGCTCCACGCCGAACCGGTGCTGCTCGTCCACGACGACGAGCCCGAGGTCGAAGAAGGTGACGGCATCGCCGAGGAGCGCGTGCGTGCCGACGACGATGCGCGCCTGCCCCGAGACCGTGCGCAGGAGCGCGCGCTTGCGCTCGGCGCTGGACAGCTGACCGGTCAGGAGTGTCGGCATCAGCTGCGCCGAGAGATCGGGCCCGAGCATGGCGGCGATCGACCGCAGGTGCTGCGCGGCGAGCACCTCGGTGGGCGCCAGCAGCGCGGACTGACCGCCGGAGTCGGCGACCGCGAGCATCGCCCGCAGCGCCACCAGCGTCTTGCCCGAGCCGACCTCGCCCTGCACCAGCCGGTGCATCGCAGCCGTGCCGGCGAGGTCGCGCTCGATCTCGCCGCCCACCACGTCCTGGTCGCCGGTCAGCGCGAAGGGCAGCGCCGCGTCGAACCGCTCCAGCAGACCCCCGGGCACCGCGGCGCGCGGCGTGGCCGCGACCTCGCGCGTGGCCGCGCGCTGCTGCAGCAGGGCGGACTGCAGCACGAACGCCTCCTGGAACCGGAGAGCGTCGCGCGCCCGCTGCCACTGGGGGTCCTTCTGCGGCCGGTGGATGCCCTCCAGCGCCTCCCGGAACGGCACCAGCCCGCGCTCGGCCACCACCGAGTCCGGCACCGGATCCGGCACGGGACCGAGCGCGTCCAGAGCCAGCCCGACGGCCTTCTGCACCTGCCAGCTCGCGACGGTCCCGGTCGCCGGGTAGATCGGGATGGGCGTCATGGCCCAGTCCTTCGCCGCCGCGCTTCCGGGGCTGACCGCGTTCTCGGCATCCGGCTCGAAGAGCTCGTAGTCGGGATGCGCCAGCTGCAGCGCCCCGCGGTAGGCGGACACCTTTCCGGCGAAGATGCCGCGCACGCCCGGCACGAGCTCGCGCGAGCGCCACGCCTGGTTGAAGAACGTCAGGGTGAGGATGCCCTCGCCGTCCGAGATCTTGACCTCGAGGATGCTGCCGCGGCGCGCCCGCATGGGCCGCTCCTGCACGCGCAGCACCTCGGCGATGATCGTGACGTTCTCGTCCAGCGGGAGGTTGGCCAGCGCCGTCAGTTCGCCGCGCTTCGCGTAGCGGCGCGGGTAGTGGTTCAGCAGGTCGGCGACCGTCCGCATCCCGAACGCCTTCTCGAACGCCGACGCCGTGCGGCCCCCGAGCACGCCGGTCAGCCGGGCGTCGAGGCCGAGCGCGCCCGCGCCTGCGGGCCCGGGGCCGGCCGGGGCGGAAGCGGAGGTCATGAGTCGATCGTATGCGCCTCGTCCGACGTCTCGCCCGCGGCCTCCGCGTCGCGGCGCGAGACGGCCTCTCGGAGCAGCGCGAGCTCCTCCGCGACGGCCGTCTCCCCGGGCCGCTCGCCCTCGAGCCGGAGCTGCACCTCCCGGGCCTCGTCGATGCGCCCCAGCTCGCGGAGAGCACGGCCGGTCGCCCACTGGGCGGCGAACCACTGGTCGGGCGTTCCGTAGCTCTCGGCCAGGTCGGCCGCGTCCTCGAACGACACGAGAGCCGCGGCGGCGTCGCCGTCGTCGAGCAGCGCCCACCCGCGCAGGTCGTGCAGCACGACCCCCCAGCGCAGGACATCGGGATCGCCCGTCGCCGACAGGTCCGCGAGCCCCTCCTCGAGCCACTGCTGCGTGTGCGGCCGATCCGCCTCCGCCAGGACGATGCCGGTCTGGACGGCGAGGGCGATGTCCCCATCGCGCCGCGCCGCTCGCAGCGCCGACTCCAAAAATGGGACGGCCTCATCCGGCCGGCCCGCGGCGAGCCGGATGCGGCCCCGCTCCAGCAGCACCCGCACCTCGAGCACGCCGCCGGCCGGCTCCAGCGAGTCGAGCAGGGCCTCCGCCTCCTCGATGCGGCCCTGCAGGCCGAGCGCACGCGCGCGCTGCGTCTGCAGCTCCGCCCGGACGACCTCGGATCGCGCCGGTTCGGCGGCGGCGGCCGCCAGCCGTTCGGCGGAGGCGATCGGGTCACCGGGGAGCCACAGTGCGTCGAGCTCTGCCTGCTCCAGGCGTTCCTCCATCCCCACATTCTGGCCGCTTGTCAGGGGCCGACGCTAGGCTCGTGGGGCTATGACCCGAATCGTCGCCGGCTTCGCCGGATCGCTCACCCTGCTGGTCCCGAAGAGCGGCACGCGCCCCACCAGCGACCGGGTCCGCGAGGCCATCTTCTCCGCCTTGGATGCGCGCGACGCCGTCCACGGAGCCCGCGTGCTCGACCTCTACGCCGGGTCGGGGGCGCTGGGCCTGGAGGCGGTGAGCCGCGGCGCGGTCTCGGCGGTGCTGGTGGAGAAGAACGCCGCCGCGGCGCAGGTCTGCCGAAGGAACGCGTCCGCGCTGACCGCTGCTGCGAAGTCCGCCGCCCGGCACACGCCGCATCCACTCCCGGCGATCGACGTGCGCGCGTCGGCGGTGTCGTCGTACCTGGCGGGCGCGACGGGACCGTTCGACGTGGTGTTCATCGACCCGCCGTACGACGTGGGCGACGAGGAACTGCTCGACGTGCTCACGGCGCTCGTCCCGCTGCTCTCGGAGGACGCCGTCGTGTGCGTCGAGCGGAGTGCGCGTGTGCCGGAGCCGACCCTCCCGCACGGCCTGGAGCTCGAGCGCCGGAAGGACTACGGCGAGACCGCGATCTACTGGCTCACCCCGTCCTGAGCCCGTCCTCAGCCGCGGCCGCCGTCCCACTCCAGGTAGGGATCCCAACCGCCGCGCTCGCCGAAGGGGCGGCCGTCGACGAGGAGGCCATCGCCCTCGCGCACGACGCCCACGCGGCGGAACCCGCCCGGGAGCGGGACGTCCGGCGGGAACGCAGCGAACAGCCCGTGATCCTCGCCGCCGGTCAGCGCCGTCCGCGGGTCGCCGCCGAGAGCGGACGCGTCGAGGTCGATGGCGACGCCGCTCGCCTCCGCCACGCGCCGCGCGTCGAGGGCGAGGCCGTCGCTGAGGTCGAGCATCGCGGTGGCTC
>JAEWJG010000247.1 GCA_023386675.1 Actinomycetes bacterium | reverse complement strand
GCGGCGGCCTGTGGGGCCTCCTGGGCCGGAGCCGCCTGCTCGGCAGGAGCAGCCTCGGCAGGAGCAGCCTCGGCAGGAGCAGCCTCGGCAGGAGCAGCCTCGGCAGGAGCAGCCTCCGCCGGAGCGGCCTCGGCGGCCGGAGCCTCCGGAGCCTCGGCGCCCGCGCCGGAGCCGTCGCCGATCTTCACGAGCGCCGTCCCCACCTCGACCGTCTCGTCCTCCTGCACCAGGATCTCCTCGATGACGCCGGCGACCGGCGACGGGATCTCGGTGTCGACCTTGTCGGTCGAGACTTCGAGCAGGGGCTCGTCCACCTCGACACGGTCGCCAACGTTCTTCAGCCAGCGGGTGACCGTGCCTTCCGTGACGCTCTCGCCGAGCGCCGGGAGGCTGACGGATTCGCTCATGAGCTTTTCTCCTTCAAACCTGATCGTTCAGTAGCTTATTGCAGCCGGGTCCGCCCGCGGCGGACCCGGCTGATCGTCCTAGAGGGTGTGCAGCGGCTTGCCGGAGAGGTACAGGAAGGCCTCGCCGAGCGACTCGTTCTGCGTCGGGTGCGCGTGGATGAGCGGCGCGATGTCCTCGGGGTACGCCTCCCAGTTCACGGCCAGCTGCGCCTCGCCGATGAGCTCGCCGACGCGGGCCCCGATCATGTGCACGCCGAGCACGGGGCCGTCGTTCAGGCGGACGACCTTCACGCTGCCGTTGGTGCCGATGATCTCGCTGCGGGCGTTGCCCGCGAGGCTGTAGTCGTAGCTCGTGATGCTGTCGGCGCCGTACTTCTCGGCCGCCTTCGCCTCGGTGAGTCCGATCGACGCGACCTCCGGGTCGCAGTAGGTCACCTTGGGGATGTTGACGTCGGGCACGACGATCGGGTTCAGGCCGGCGATCTCCTCGGCGACGAAGATGCCCTGCTGGAAGCCGCGGTGCGCGAGCTGCAGGCCGGGGACGATGTCGCCGACGGCGTAGACGCCGGGGATGTTGGTGTGCAGGCGCTCGTCGGTGATGACGAAGCCGCGGTCCATGGTGACGCCGACCTCGTCGAAGCCCAGACCCTGGGTCAGCGGGCCGCGGCCCACGGCGACGAGCAGCAGGTCGGCCTCGATGGTGTTGCCGTTCTCGAGGGTGACGACCACGCCGTTCTCGTTCTGGGTGACGCCCTGGAAGCGCACACCCAGGCTGTAGTCGATTCCACGGCGGCGGAATGCGCGCTCGAGCGACTTGCTGATCGACTCGTCCTCGTTCGGGACCAGGTGGGGGAGCGCCTCGATGATGGTGACGTCGGCGCCGAAGGACTTCCAGACGCTCGCGAACTCGACGCCGATGACGCCGCCGCCGAGGACGGCCACCTTGTTCGGGACGAAGTCGAGCTCGAGTGCCTGCTCGCTGGTGATCACGCGGCCGCCGATCTCCAGACCCGGGAGCGAACGCGAGTAGGAGCCGGTAGCCAGGATGACGTTCTTGCCGACGATGGTGTCCTCGCCGACCTGCACGGTCGTCGGGGAGACCAGGCGGCCCTCGCCCTCGATGACGGTGATGCCGCGGGCCTTCACCAGGCCCTGCAGCCCCTTGTACTTCTTCGCGACGATGCCCTGGCGGTACTCGGTGACACCGTTGATGTCGACGCCCTGGAGCTGGGTCACGATGCCGTACTTCGACGACTCCCGCGAGTAATCGGCGACCTCGGCCGCGTGGAGCAGCGCCTTCGTCGGGACGCAGCCGCGGTGCAGGCAGGTGCCACCGACCTTGTCCTTCTCGATCATGCCGACGGTGAAACCGAGCTCGGCCGCACGCAGCGCTGCTGCGTAGCCTCCACTCCCACCGCCGAGCACCACAATGTCAAAGTTCTGCTCAGACACCCAGCTACTCCCTCGCGCATCAGATCATGTGACACGAAGCCGCCCAGAGGGGATGGCTCCGGGAGGCGTGTTGATAGGCGGGTTTTCCCGCCCATACGACCCTACTACCTCCGTGAAATGCTCTCGGCCAGACGGATGAGCGCCCTTACGCTGACGGCGGACGGCCCCTTACCCGTGAAGCCGTACGGCGCGGCCGGGCTCTTCGCGGGGCCCGCGATGTCGAGATGCGCCCACGGGATGCGAGGCGCGTCGTCCTCGTCGCCGGTGCGTCCGACGAACTCCTGGAGGAAGACGCCGGCCAGCAGGGCGCCGCCTGCGGTGTTGCCCGGGTTGGCGTTCGCGATGTCGGCGACGTCCGAGTTGATGGTGGCGCGGAGCTCGCCGGGGAGCGGCATCGGCCAGAGCAGCTCGCCGGTCTGCTCGGCGGCGGTCAGGACGTCGTCTACGAGGTCGTCGGAGCCCATGACGGCGGCGTACCGGGTGCCGAGAGCGACCATCGCGGCGCCGGTCAGGGTGGCGACGTCGACGATCGCGTCCGGCTGCTCCTCGCTGGCGGCGACCAGGCCGTCGGCGAGCACAAGGCGGCCCTCCGCGTCGGTGTTGAGCACCTCGACCGTGCGGCCGCCGCGGATGCGCAGGACGTCGTTGGGGCGGATGGCGGAGCCGGACGGCATGTTCTCGGCGAGGCACAGCCAGGCCGTGACCTTCACGGGGAGCGCAAGGCGGGCGGCCGCCAGGGCCACGGCCAGCACGGTCGCGGCGCCGGTCATGTCGTACTTCATGCCGACCATGCCGGTCGGCGGCTTCAGCGAGAGGCCGCCGGAGTCGAAGGTGATGCCCTTGCCCACCAGGGCCAGGTGGCGCGAGGCGCCCTCCGGGGCGTACGTGACCTTCACCAGCCGCGGCGGGCGGGTGGAGCCCTGGCCGACGCCCAGGATGCCGCCGAAGCCGTCGGCGGCGAGCTCCTGCTCGTCCCAGACCTTCACCGTGACAGGCAGGTCGGACGCGGCCTCGGACGCGCGCTCGGCGAACGTCTGCGGGTAGAGATCCAGAGGAGGGGTGTTCACGAGGTCCTTGACCAGGGCCGCGGCCTCGGCGACGGCGGTCGCGCGCGCAGTCAGCGCCTCGGAGTCGATGTCCGCCAGGCCGGCGCCGAGCACCTCGATCGACGCGACGGGGTCCTTCGCCGCCGCGCGGCTCGTCTCCCGGTACTCCGTGAACGCGTAGGCGCCCAGCGCCGCACCCTCGGCGACCGCGCCGAGCTGCTCGGCGTCCGAGGCGGGCAGGTCGAGTGCGACGGCGGCCGTCCCGGCGAGCTGACGGATCGCGCTTCCCGCGGCGTACCGCAGAGCGTCCGCGCCGTCCTCCGGCAGACCGATCACCGCGAGCGAGGGGCCGTCCCCGCGCCCGGGAAGCCGCACGAGCTCGTCCTTGCCGCCCCCGAAGCCGACCTCGCGGAGCTGCTGCGCCAGCTCGTCCCGGCGCTCGCCGGAGAGCACGGATACGCCGTCGCGTCCGTTCCTGGCGGCGACGACGAGCACGTCGGCCGACGCGGTGGGAGTGGAGGAGGAGGTCACGATTAACGCGGGAACGGTCATGAGTCGACCCTAACGCGGGTGTTCGCTGTGGGCGTTCCCGGCAGCGGCCGCAGACGGGGCCGCCGGACGGGGTCCGCTCTAGAGTTGAACTATGCGAGACCCCCGTCGACTGTTCGAGCTCAACCCGGCGCTCCCGGTGCCGGAGGGCCTGCCGCTGGTCGCGGGCCTCACCGGCTTCGCGGACGCGGGGTCCGGGGTCAGCCAGCTGGGCACCTATCTGCTCGGCACGCTCGACAGCGAGGTCGTCGCCACCTTCGACGCGGACATCCTGCTCGACTACCGCGCGCGCCGGCCGATCATCTACTTCGACCAGGACCACCTCACCGACTACCAGCCGGCCACGCTCAAGCTCTACCTGGCCTACGACGAGCTGCGCCAGCCGTTCCTCCTGCTCTCCGGCTTCGAGCCCGACTTCCGCTGGGAGGCGTTCACCGAGGCCGTCCTCGGCCTGATCGAGCAGTTCAAGGTCAAGAGCATCACCTGGGTGCACTCCATCCCGATGCCCGTGCCGCACACCCGGCCCATCGGCGTCACGGTGAGCGGCAACCGGCAAGACCTCATCGACTCCATGTCCATCTGGAAGCCGCACACCCAGGTGCCTGCCAACGCCCTGCACCTGCTCGAGTACCGCCTGCAGCAGCTGTCGTACCCGATCGCCGGCTTCATCCTGCTCATCCCGCACTACCTCGCCGACACCGAGTACCCGGCCGCGGCCGTCGCCGCCCTCGACTCGATCAGCGCGGCGACCGGGCTGATCTTCCCGACCGACCGGCTCCGCCAGGAGGACCGCGACTTCATCGCGAACATCGACGAGCAGGTCGCGGGCAACACCGAGCTCGGCCGCCTGGTCGGCACGCTGGAGGAGCGGCACGACTCCTACATGGAGGACACGCAGCTGCGCTCGCCGCTGACCGACAGCGACGGCGAGCTCCCGACCGCCGACGAGATCGCTGCCGAGCTGGAGAACTTCCTCGCCTTCCGCCGTCACGGCGACGAGGAGAACGGCCGCGGCGACCGCTGAGCGCACACCGGTGTCCCGCCCGCGCGGAGCACATCCATAGCCGGGCGTAGGATCGTGGGGTGAATTCGCGTCGCTCCTGGTTCGTCTACGGGATCGGCGTCTTCGCCTACCTGATCGCCGTCATGCAGCGCACCACGATCGGGGTCGCGGGCGTCGCTGCGACAGACCGCTTCCACGTCTCGGCGTCGGTCCTCTCCACGCTGGCCGTCGTGCAGCTCATCGTCTACGCGGGGATGCAGGTCCCGGTCGGCGTGCTGATCGACCGGATCGGCTCCCGCGTCCTGATGCTGGTCGGCACCGCTCTCATGGTGGTCGGACAGGTGGCCGTCGCCCTCGCGCCCAGCATCGCCATCGCCATCCTCGGCCGCATCCTCGTCGGTGCGGGGGACGCCACCGTCTTCACCTCTCTCATGCGGCTGGTGAACTCCTGGTTCCGCGGCCGCATCGTCCCGCAGCTGTCCCAGTGGATCGGCAATGTCGGGCAGCTGGGCCAGGTGCTGTCCGCCGTCCCCTTCGCGCTCCTCCTGCACCTCTCGGGCTGGACCGTCGCCTTCCTCTCCGCCGCGTCGCTCTCGGTCGTCGCGCTGATCGGCATCGTCGTCGGCGTCACCGACCGCCCGGTCGGCGCCAGTGAGGGGCCGCGGCCGGCGACGTGGTCCGACTCCCTCCGCCAGCTCCGGGTCAGCCTCACCCGGCCCGGCACGCAACTCGGTTTCTGGTCCCACTTCGTGACGCAGTCCTCCGGCACCGTGTTCAGCCTGATGTGGGGCATCCCTTTCCTCGTCTTCGCGATCGGCATCCAGCCCGCGGCCGCATCCGCTCTACTCACGGTGCTGGTCGGCGCCGGCCTGATCTCCGGCCCGATCCTGGGCATCCTGACTGCGCGCTTCCCGCTGCGGCGCAGCAACCTGGTTCTCGGGATCGTCGCCCTGATGGCTGCGGCGTGGACGCTGGTGCTCCTCTGGCCGGGCAAGCCGCCGATGTGGACGATCGTCGTGCTGATCGCCGCCATCGGGATCGGCGGCCCCGGGTCGCTGATCGGCTTCGACTTCGCCCGCACCTTCAACCCGCTCCGCAGCCTCGGTTCGGCGAACGGCATCGTGAACGTCGGCGGCTTCCTCGCCAGCTTCGTGATGATGTTCCTGATCGGCGTCGCGCTCGACGTGCAGGCCACGAGCGATGCGGAAGCGCAGCTCTACCAGCTGGACCACTTCCGCTGGGCGTTCGCCATCCAGTACGTGATCGTCGGCATCGGCGTGGGCTTCCTCATCCACGCCCGCCGCCGGACGCGCCGCCGTCTGCGCGAGGACGAGGGAATAGAAGTAGCCCCTCTCTGGGTTGCACTGGTCGGAGCGTGGAGGAGGCGCGGCGGGCACGAAGCGCTGTAGGGCTCCGAAATGGCCGGTAGTGGTCGGGGGCTCACGTGGAACGTGCAATAATTGACGTCTGGACCCATTCATGTCCCGGGGCCGGAGCATTCGACGATGCCCGGCGCAACCACCCGGACTTGACTTGGGTCTTAGTAGTGTCCGCACGCAACCCTGAGCCAGGCTCGGCCGTCAGGATCCCGGCCCTCCTCCGCTTGGTATGAAAGGTGTTCACATGGCAACCCGTGCAGCAACGAAGACCCGCGAAGCGGAGGTCGAGGTCGACGAGACCGTGACCGCCGCGGCGGAGGAGACGAAGAAGCCGGCCGCGAAGAAGGCTCCGGCCAAGAAGACGGCGGCCAAGGCCCCCGCGAAGACGAAGGCGACCGCTGCGAAGAAGCAGTCCGCGAAGGCGTCCGACGACGACGAAGAGCTCGACGACGACGCCGAGGTCGAGATCGACGAGGAAGAGGGCACGGACGACGCCGTGGCGACCGACGAGACCGAGGCGGACGACGCCGAGGGCGACGCCGACGAGGACGCCGAGCCCGACACCGAGAGCAAGGCCCCCGCGGCGCTGGCGGCGGCGGCCGACGTACCCCTCCCGACCGACGCGCTCGTGCTGCGCGCCGTCGACGAAGAGGACGACATCCCCGTCTACTCGTCGACGATCACCGGCGCGACCGCCGACCCGGTCAAGGACTACCTGAAGCAGATCGGTAAGGTCCCGCTGCTGAACGCGGCAGAAGAGGTCGAGCTCGCCATGCGGATCGAGGCCGGGCTGTTCGCCGAGGACAAGCTGGCCAACACGCCGAACCTCAGCAAGGAGCTCGAGCGCGAGCTGAAGTGGGTCGCCCGCGACGGTCAGCGCGCCAAGAGCCACCTGCTCGGCGCCAACCTGCGCCTCGTCGTGTCTCTCGCCAAGCGCTACACCGGCCGCGGCATGCAGTTCCTCGACCTGATCCAGGAGGGCAACCTGGGCCTCATCCGTGCCGTCGAGAAGTTCGACTACACGAAGGGCTTCAAGTTCTCGACCTACGCGACGTGGTGGATCCGACAGGCGATCACGCGCGCCATGGCCGACCAGGCGCGCACCATCCGCATCCCGGTTCACATGGTCGAGGTCATCAACAAGCTGGCCCGCGTGCAGCGTCAGATGCTGCAGGACCTGGGCCGCGAGCCCACCCCGGAAGAGCTGTCGAAGGAACTCGACATGACCCCGGAGAAGGTCATCGAGGTCCAGAAGTACGGTCGAGAGCCCATCTCCCTCCACACCCCGCTGGGTGAGGACGGCGACAGCGAGTTCGGAGACCTGATCGAGGACACCGAGGCCGTCGTCCCGGCGGACGCGGTCGGCTTCACCATGCTGCAGAAGCAGCTGGAGAGCCTGCTCGACTCGCTGTCGGAGCGCGAGGCGGGCGTGATCCGCATGCGCTTCGGACTCGGCGACGGGATGCCGAAGACGCTCGACCAGATCGGCGACACCTTCGGCGTGACGCGCGAGCGCATCCGTCAGATCGAGTCGAAGACGATGGCGAAGCTGCGCCACCCGTCGCGGTCGCAGTCGCTGCGCGACTACCTCGAGTAAACCGGTGCGCTACCGACTGGCGGTCATCGCCGGCCGCCTCGCCCGCAGGCTCCTGCGCCTGCGGGGAGGCGGCTCCGCG
Source organism: Actinomycetes bacterium (assembly GCA_023386675.1). Taxonomy (GTDB): domain Bacteria; phylum Actinomycetota; class Actinomycetes; order Actinomycetales; family Microbacteriaceae; genus Leifsonia. The sequence goes on along the minus strand of JAEWJG010000247.1, from coordinate 6,383 downwards.
GTCCCCGGCCGCGTCGCCCTCGCGATCGCCCCGAAGTTCCTGGAGCGCGCGGTCAGCCGGCTCCCGCTCGGCGTCGTGTTCGTCTCCGGATCGAACGGCAAGTCCACGACCACGAACATGCTCACCGCGATCCTGCGCGAGCACGGACTGGACGTCTTCACCAACCCGTCCGGCGGCAACCTGCCGCAGGGCATCGCGTCCGCGCTGCTCGCCGACGTTCCCCTCGACGGTTTCGTGCGCGGCGACGTCGGCGTGATCGAGGTGGACGAGGCCTACGGCGTCGACCTCGCCCGCGTCCTGAAGCCGCGGGGGTCGCTGCTGCTCAACGTGCAGATCGACCAGCTCAACCGCTTCTTCGAGCCCACCCGCGTGATCGGGATGCTGCGCTCCATCGCCGAGGGCTCGTCTGAATTCGTCGTGGTGAACGCCGACGACGACAGCCTGGCGCGGGTCGGCGCGGAGCTGACCGCGCAGGGACGCGACGTGACCACGTTCGCCGTTGCGCCGTCCATCATCGAGTCGTCGCCGAACGGGCTCGCGAACGTCAAGGACCTCACGGGCACGACGGCGGGCACGCTGCCGATCCCGTCGGTGTTCGTCAGCAAGCTCGAGGTGCAGAGCGCGCAGCTCACCATCGGCGGCGAGAACGTCCGCATCGGGCTGCCCGCGCGCGGACTGCACTACGCGGTGGATGCGGCGGGCGCGACCGCGATGGCGCGCCGCGTGCTCGGCGACCGCTTCCAGCCGAACGCAGTCGTCGCCGCCATGGCGGCGCTCCGCACGGTCTACGGGCGCGGTGAGACGCTGCGGGTCAACGACGAGGACGTCGAGATCATCATGATGAAGAACCCGCCGAGCCTCCAGCTCAACCTCGACTACCTCGCCGAGTCGCCGGAGCAGGTGTTCGTCGCGGTCGACGAGGGCACTCCGGACCCGTCCTGGGTCTACGACATCGACCTGTCGAAGCTGAGCCACGTGGATGTCGTGTCCGGCACGAAGGCGTGGCAGTTCGCGACCCGCTTCGCGTACGCCGGGATCGACGTCGACCAGGTCGTTCCCGAGTTGAAGCCGGCGCTCCAGGCGTTCCTGAAGCTGCCCAAGCCGGCCCGCGGAACCAAGACGATGATCGTGAACTACGAGCAGATGATGCTCATCCGGAAGCAGCTGGGCTTCCTCGACCTGGAGGGCGGCGAGCGATGACCGTCCTGCGCATCCTGCACCTGTACCCGGCCGAGCTCGGGATCAACGGCGACGCCGGAAACGTGCTGGCGCTGGCGGAGCGCGCGCGCTGGCGCGGCATCGAGGCGGAGGTCGCCACGCACACCATCGGCGGCGAGCTGCCGCCGAGCGTCGACCTGGTGCACATCGGCTCCGGCCCCCTCTCGGACCAGCGCGCGGTGCACGGGGACGTGCTGCGCATCGCTCCGCGGCTGCGGGAGTGGCAGGCCGCGGGCGTGCCGATCCTCGCCATCGCGGGCGGCTGGCAGCTGCTCGGCACCGGGCTGGAGACGCCGGAGGGCGAGCTGCTGGCGGGCGCCGGTGTCTTCCCGACCCGGGCCGCGCTCGGAAGCAAGCGGCACGTCGGCGAAGTGGTCGTGCGGCTGGCGGACGGCTCGACCGTCGCCGGTTTCGAGAACCACTCGGCGCAGACGATCCTCGACGGCGCCGAGCCGCTCGGCCGCCTCGTCAGCGGGACGGGGAACGGCGACGGCACGGAGGGCGTCGTCGTCGGCGCGTCGATCGGCACGCACCTTCATGGACCGCTGCTGCCGATGAACCCGGCGCTGGCCGACCGGCTGCTCGGCACCGCGCTGCGCGGCGAGCTGCCGCCGGTGGCGCAGACCGAACGGGTCGACCGCTACGCGACGAACGCACGCCGCGCAATCGCGGACCGCCTCGGCGTCTCGCTCTAACCCACTCCCGAAGTGCACGTCGTTGCGGTGCCGCACGGCGTGTCGACCGCAACAAGCTGCACTTCAGTTGGCGTCAGTTCACGTAGATGCGGGGGACGCGGGAGGCGACGCCGGTGACCATCTCGTCCGCGATCGTCTCCGCCCAGTCGGCGTACTTCTCTGCGGTGACCTCGCCGTCGGTGCCCGGCCCGAACAGGATCGCCGTGTCACCGACCTCGACGCGGTGCTGTCCGACATCCACCAGGATGCTGTCGGCGTCGACCGAGAGGAGCGGGCAGCGCCGACCGTTCAGCTGGATGCTCGTCTTCGCGATCCCGAGCGTGGGCACGCCGTCGGCCCAGCCGATGCCGAGCCGCGCGTGCGTGGTGCCGCCGACGTGCACCTCGGTGACGGGAGCCTCCAGCCGCATCGCCGGGATCAGCCCGAGCTCGGCGCCGGTCACGTCGTCGAAGGGGGAGAAGCCGTAGGCGGCGATGCCGAACCGGACGAACGAGAATCGAGCCTCCGGCATCCGGATGCCCGCCGAGCTCGCGGCCAGGTGCAACACCTCGAAACGCGCGCCGAGCTTCTCGGCCTCGACTACCGCGTCGCGGAACTCCGCGAGGGCGGCCTCGTCGTCGGCGATGGACGCGTCGGCCAGGTGCGACCAGGCCGCGCGGATGCGTACGACGCCCTGCCGCTCCAGTTCCACTGCGTGCTGCACGAGCCCGGGCCACTCCTCGCGGGTGGCTCCATTGCGGCTGAGGCCGGTGTCGACCTTGAGGTGCACGACGGCGGGACGGTCGGCTCCGGCGGCCGCGATCGCCTCCAGCTGCCAGACCGCGGAGATGCCGAGCTCGATGTCCGCCTCGATGCCCGCGCGCCAGTCGGTGTCCTGGCCGTGCAGCCAGGCGAGGATGGGAACGGTGACGCCGGCGTGCCGCAGCACGAGGCCGGCCGGGATCTCGAGCACGGCGAGCGAGGACGCGCCGGCCTCGAGCCCCGCCTCGGCGACGGGCAGCAGCCCGTGGCCGTAGGCGTCGGCCTTGACCGCCAGCATGGTCTCGGCGGGCGCGATGAGCTTCGTGAGGTGTGCGACATTGTGCCGCAGGGCGGCGAGGTCGATCACGGCGCGGGGGAGCGGCTCGGCGACGGCGTCCACGATCGTCATGCGGGCGTCCTCATCCGTTGTAGGTCCTCTCGATGCGCCGGCCGAGGCGGCTGGTGATCACGGGCGCGGCGACGCCGAGCGCATCCGCCCAGTCGAGCACGGTCGGCTCGCCGAGCTCCGGATCGCCGAAGAGGACGACCGGGTCGCCGGGGTGCGCGCTGTCGTCTCCGATGTCGACCACGAACTGGTCCATCGCGATGCGGCCGGTGATGCGCCCGACGGTGTCGCCGACCTTCACCGGCGCCTTGTTCGACGCGACGCGCAGGATGCCGTCGGCGTACCCGAGCGCGACGAGCACGAGGGTGCTCGGCCGGGACGTCCGGTAGGTGTAGCCGTAGGAGACGCCGCGGTCGGCCGGGACGCGCCGGACCGACACGATCTCGCCGGTGAGGCGCATGGCAGGAGCGGTCGGCTGCGCGGCGTCCAGCCCGAACAGCGACGGACCGAGGACGTCGCCGGGAGCCTGCCCGACGAAGACCCGCGCGGGCACCCCGTCGTCGGCGATGGCGGCCGCATCCTCCACCCGGGACACGAGAAAACCGCCGACCCCCGCATCCGTCAGCGCACGAGCCACGGGGATGAGCCCGTGTCCGTACGCGTCGGCGCGGAGATCGGCGGTGCAGTCGGGGAGCAGCGAGGCGGCGGAGGCTGCCGTCGAGCGGATGACGTCGAGATCGATGCGTGCGTTTCGGCGCACACCAGTCGTGGCGACCATCCTCCGGTCAGTTCCGCGCTTCGCGAGCGGGCCGCGTCAGGCGCGCTGCTCTTCGAACAGGCGAGCGGTCTCGTCGTGCCAGCTGTGGGCGATCTGCGAGAGCTTCTCCTGGTGCTTCTTGCCGTGGTGGGCGCAGAACAGCAGCTCGCCGTTGTTCACGACGACCCGGATGTACGCCTGCGCTCCGCAGCTGTCGCAACGGTCCGCGGCCGTCAGTTGCGGCCCCGATGCGAGCTCGTCGATGGCCCCGTTCTCCGAGGTGACTGTCGACATGTGATGCTCCTTCCGTCGCAACCGGTGAACTCGGTACGTCTATAGAACCACGGATATCCGGTAACCAGGCGCGTATCGCCTGCTATTTCGCTCAACGCGTAGCCTCGCCGGACGCCGGGTGTCGGTGGCGTAGTGTGCCCCGCCCGGCACGTACCCTGGAGGGTGACGCGCGTCGATCCAGGACGCGCGACGAGACCGTGAGGAGAGCCCGTGGCCAGTTCGGACTATTCGGCCAGGCACCTGTCGGTGCTCGAGGGGCTGGAGGCCGTCCGCAAGCGTCCGGGCATGTACATCGGCTCCACCGACTCCCGGGGCCTCATGCACTGCCTGTGGGAGATCATCGACAACTCCGTGGATGAGGCCCTCGCCGGGTTCGGCACCGCCATCGACGTCGTGCTGCACGGCGACGACAGCGTCGAGGTGCGCGACCAGGCGCGCGGCATCCCCGTCGACATCGAGCCGAAGACCGGGCTCTCCGGCGTCGAGGTCGTGTTCACGAAGCTCCACGCCGGCGGCAAGTTCGGCTCCGGCTCGTACGCCGCGTCGGGCGGCCTCCACGGCGTCGGCGCGTCGGTCGTCAACGCGCTGTCCGAGCGCCTCGACGTCGAGGTCGACCGCGACGGCAAGATCTGGGCGATGTCGTTCCACCGCGGGGAGCCCGGCGTTTTCGACGACGGCACCGGCGCGCCCAGCCCGGACAACCCGTTCACGCCGTTCGTCAGCGGCAGCGAGCTCCGCGTCGTCGGCAAGGTGAAGAAGGGAGTAACCGGCACGCGCATCCGCTACTGGGCCGACCGGCAGATCTTCACCAAGGGCGCCGAGTTCTCCACCGAGGACCTGGTCGGCCGGGCGCGTCAGACGGCGTTCCTCGTCCCGGGCATCGCGATCTCGATCGACGACCAGCGCACGCCGGCCGGCGGGGGAGAGCCCGCGGGCCTCACCACGTTCCGCTACGAGGGCGGCATCTCGGAGTTCGTCGACTTCCTCGCGCCCGACAGCCCGATCACGGACACCTGGCGCCTCACCGGCGAGGGCCACTTCACCGAGACCGTGCCGGTGCTCTCCGACTCCGGCGCGATGGTCCCGACCGAGCTGAAGCGCGAGTGCCAGGTCGACATCGCGCTGCGCTGGGGCACCGGGTACGACACGGTCATGCGCAGCTTCGTCAACATCATCGCCACGCCGAAGGGCGGCAGCCACCAGGCGGGCTTCGATCAGGGGCTGCTCAAGTTCCTGCGCCAGCAGGTGGAGCAGAACGCCCGGCGCCTCAAAGCTGGCAACGACAAGCTGGAGAAGGACGACGTGATGGCGGGACTGACCGCCGTGCTCACCGTCCGCCTCCCGGAGCCGCAGTTCGAGGGCCAGACGAAGGAGATCCTCGGCACGCCGGCCGTGCGCGCGATCGTCGCGAACGTCGTGCAGAAGGCGATGGCCGAGCGGTTCGGGTCGACGAAGCGCGACGACAAGGCGCAGTCCTCGCTCGTGCTCGACAAGGTCGTGGCCGAGATGAAGTCGCGCATCTCGGCGCGCGCCCACAAGGAGACGCAGCGTCGCAAGAACGCGCTCGAGACGTCCTCCCTGCCGGCGAAGCTGGTCGACTGCCGCTCGAGCGACGTCGCGAACAGCGAGCTGTTCATCGTCGATGGCGACTCCGCCCTCGGCACGGCCCGCCGCGCGCGCGACAGCGAGTACCAGGCGCTGCTGCCCATCCGCGGCAAGATCCTGAACGTCCAGAAGGCGTCCATCTCGGACATGCTGTCCAACGCCGAGTGCGCCGCGATCATCCAGGTCATCGGCGCCGGCTCCGGACGCAGCTTCGACCTGTCGTCCGCGCGCTACGGCAAGGTCATCATCATGTCGGATGCGGACGTCGACGGCGCGCACATCCGGACGCTGCTGCTCACGCTGTTCTTCCGGTACATGCGGCCGATGATCGAGGAGGGACGCGTCTTCGCCGCGGTCCCTCCGCTGCACCGCGTGGTCGTCGTGAACCCGGGGTCCAAGCCGAACGAGACGATCTACACGTACTCGGAGGCGGAGCTGCAGGCGGTGCTCGCCGACCTCAAGAAGCGCGGCAAGAAGTACCAGGAGCCGATCCAGCGCTACAAGGGACTCGGCGAGATGGATGCGGACCAGCTCGCGACCACCACGATGGACCGCGCCCACCGCACGCTGCGCCGCGTACGCGTCCCCGACGCCGAGGCCGCCAACCGCGTCTTCGAGCTGCTCATGGGCAACGACGTCGCCCCGCGCAAGGAGTTCATCATCCAGGGCGCCGACGACCTCTCCCGCGCCCGCATCGACGCCTGACCCCACCGCCGAGTACGCAAAG
>JAEWJG010000251.1 GCA_023386675.1 Actinomycetes bacterium | reverse complement strand
TTGGCCGGCGGTAACGCCGAGGGGTGGGGGCGCGCCCGCGCGACGCGACCGTCAGTAGTGAAGCCAGACCGACTTGAGCTCGGTGTACGCGTCGATCGCCCAGGGGCCCATCTCGCGGCCCCAGCCGCTCGCCTTGTAGCCGCCCCACGGGGCCGCCATGTCGGGGATGGAGGGCATGTTCACGAACACGGCCCCGGCGCGGATGCCGTTGGCGAGGCGCTGGGAGGTGGCGATGTCCTTCGTCCAGATGGTCGCCGCCAGCCCGTACTCGGTGTCGTTGGCGCGCGCGATGATCGCATCCAGCTCGTCCGAGTCCTCGTAGGAGGTGATCGACAGCACCGGGCCGAAGATCTCGTCGCGCATGATCGTCATGTCGTCGGTCGCGCCGGCCAGCACGGTCGGCGTGAAGAAGTAGCCCTCGCGGTCAGCGCGGGAGCCGCCGGTGACGACCTCGGCGCCCTGCTCGCGGCCGACCGCGACGAGGCGCTCGACGTGGCCCAGGTGCTTCGCCGAGACCAGCGGTCCCAGGTCGGTGCCCTCGTCGAGGCCGTTTCCGAGGCGCAGCCCCGAGACGCCGGCGGCGAGCTTGTCCACGAACTCGCCTTCGCGCTTCTTGTCGACGTAGAACCGGGTGTAGGCGGCGCACACCTGGCCCGAGTTCAGGATGCTGCCCTGGATGTTCCCGGCGACCGCCGCGTCGATGTCGGCGTCGGAGGCGATGATCGACGGCGCCTTGCCGCCCAGCTCCAGGGTCAGACGCTTCAGGTTGGAGTCGGCGCTGGCGCGGGTGATGATCTTCCCGACGGCGGTCGAGCCGGTGTAACTGAGGTGGTCGACATCCCGGTGCTCCGCGAGCATCGCGCCGACGGAGCCGTCGCCCGTGACCAGGTTGACCACGCCGTCCGGGATGCCCGCCTCGCGGCACAGCTCGACCAGGCGGATGCTGGTGAGCGGGGTGACCTCGCTCGGCTTGATGACGACGGTGTTGCCGGTGGCGAGCGCGGGGGCCAGCTTCCAGGCCAGGATCATCAGCGGGAAGTTCCACGGCGTGATCAGGGCGTTCACCCCGACCGGCTCGCGGCGCGTGTAGTGCAGCGTGTCCGGGAACGAGACCGGGTTGACGCTGCCCTGGATCTTGGTGACCCAGCCCGCGTAGTAGCGGAAGTGCTCTGCGGCCCCTCCGACGCTGACCATCCGCGAGATCCCGATGGGCTGGCCCTGGTCACGCGTCTCGAGGGCGGCGAGCTCGTCGGCGTGCCGGTCGATCAGGTCTGCGAGGCGGAACAGCAGGGCGGCGCGCTGGACCGGCAGCAGGCCGGCCCAGTCGGCACGGCCGAGAGCGGCGCGCGCGGCGGCGACGGCCGCATCCACGTCCGCGCGTGCCGCGGTGCCCACCTCCTCGATGACCTGCTCGGTGGCGGGGTCGACGGTGGCGATGGCGCCGCCGGACGCCTCCGTCCACTCGCCGTCGATGAACAACTTGGTGGCCACTGGGGGTGCTCCTTCGCTAGCCCGGGATGCGTACTCCAGCAGTATCGTCAGCGCGCTTCCGCGCCGTCTTGACCGGCAGGGCACGGCCGTTGACGATGCGGGAACGTCGCGGGCGCGCGCGTTCCGGCGCCGCCCTGTGCGTGCCAGCCTTCGAGAGACCCGACGACGAAGACGGAGAACGCATGGACGTGATCGTGATCGGTGCCGGCTCGGCCGGTTCCGTGGTGGCCCGCCGGCTGGCCGACGCCGGCCATTCGGTGACGGTCCTGGAGGCGGGCGGCGAGGACGCCAACCCCGCCATCCACGACCCCTCCCGGATGGGCGAGCTGTGGCACTCGGCCGACGACTGGGACTACTTCACCGTGCCGCAGGAGCACGCCGCCGGGCGGCGACTGCACCTGCCACGAGGAAAAGTGCTCGGCGGGTCGCACGCGCTCAACGCCATGATCTGGGTGCGCTGCGCGCCAGAGGACTACGACGGCTGGGCCGCGCGCGGCAACGACGGCTGGGCGTGGGACGACGTGCGCGGCGTCTTCGAGGAGGCCGAGCGCCTCCTCGAGGTGACGGACGACTACGCGCTGGAGCCCATCCAGGAGTCCATCGTCGAGGCGGCGGTCGAGGAGGGTCTCGAGCGCAACCCCGACTACAACAGCGGGCACCTCGACGGTGTCTCGCAGGAGCAGATCACGCTGCGCGACGGCAAGCGCTGGAACACCTACATGGCCTACCTGAAGCCGGTGCGCGACCGCGTCGACGTGCGAACGGGATGCTGGGTGCACCGCCTGCTCGTCGAGACCGGCGACGGCGGCCCCCGCGTCATCGGCGTCGAGTTCGAACAGGACGGCGAGGTGCGGCGGCTGCACGCCGACGAAATCGTGCTCAGCGCGGGTGCCCTGGACTCGCCCCGCATCCTGCTGCGCAGCGGCATCGGGCCGGCGGACGAACTGCGAGCCGTGGGGATCGAGCCGGTGCACGACCTCCCGGGCGTCGGCAGGAACCTCCACGACCACCTGCTGTCCCCGGTCATCTACACCACCACCGAAAAGCCGGTCGGGCCGCCGCGCCCGGGCGTCTCGGTGACCCAGACGCACCTGTTCTGGCGCAGCCGGCCCGGACTACCGGTGCCGGACACCCAGCCCATCCACTTCTCGGTGCCGATGTACTCGGACGACCTGACCGGTCCGGCCGACGGGTTCTCGCTCATGGCGGGGATCGTGACGCCGAAGGCGCGGGGCAGCGTCACGCTGACAGGCCCCGGGCCGCACGACGCGGTGAGCATCGACCTGGATGCGCTCGGCCACCCGGACGACGTCGCCTCGCTCGTCGCGTCCGTGCGGCAGTGCCGCAGCATCGGCACGCAGCCGGCTCTCGCGGCGTGGGGCGCCCAGGAGGTGCATCCCGGCCCGGACATCGACGACGACGAGCTGGAGGACTACGTGCGGCGCACCGCGATCACGTACCACCACCAGGTCGGCACCTGCGCCATGGGAGTGGGCGAGGATGCGGTCGTGACGCCGCGACTCCGGGTGCACGGTATGGCGGGCGTCCGGGTCGCGGACGCGTCCGTGATGCCGACGATCACGACGGGAAACACGAACGCGCCCAGCGTGCTGATCGGCGAGCAGGCCGCACGCTTCCTGATCGAGGAGGCCTAGCCCTCCAGCTCGAGCCCGGTGCCCGCAC
>JAEWJG010000205.1 GCA_023386675.1 Actinomycetes bacterium | reverse complement strand
AAGAACTACCGCGACCACGCCGCCGAGATGGGCGGCGAGGCGCCGGGCGAGCCGCTGCTGTTCCTCAAGCCGAACACCGCGGTCATCGGCCTGGGCGACGCGATCATCACGCCGCCGCAGTCGGAACGCGTCGACTTCGAGGGCGAGCTCGCCGTCGTGATCGGGAAGATCGCCCGCAATGTGAGCGCCGAGGATGCGGCAGAGCACATCTTCGGCTACACCGTCGCCAACGACGTCACCGCCCGCGACCTGCAGGAGAAGGACGGCCAGTGGACGCGCGCGAAGGGCTTCGACACGTTCTGCCCGCTCGGGCCGGTCATCGAGACGGAGCTCCCGGCGAACGCCGTGCTGCGCACCCGCCTCAACGGCGAGCTGAAGCAGGAGGCGCCGATCTCGGACATGGTGCACGACATCCCGTCGATCATCGCGTACGCGTCCAGCGTCTTCACGCTGCTGCCGGGCGACGTCATCCTGACCGGGACCCCGGCCGGGATCGGGCCGATGAAGGCGGGCGACACCGTCGAGGTCGAGGTGGACGGCGTCGGGTCGCTGGTGAATCCGGTGCGCGCTGCGAAGTAGGCCCTCCCGGTAGGATCGGAGACGTATGTCTGACTCGATCGCTCACCCGTTCTCCGAGGCCACCGGCGCCGATGTGCGCGTGCGCTTCTGCCCGTCGCCGACCGGAACGCCGCACGTCGGCCTCATCCGCACGGCCCTGTTCAACTGGGCGTACGCTCGGCACGCCGGCGGCAAGCTGATCTTCCGCATCGAAGACACGGATGCGGCCCGCGACAGCGAGGAGAGCTACCAGCTCATCCTGGATGCGCTGCGCTGGCTGCGCCTCGACTGGGACGAGGGGATCGACGTCGGCGGCCCGGACGGACCGTACCGGCAGTCGCAGCGGTACGACATCTACCGCGACCTCATCGAGCGCCTGAAGGTGTCGGGTCACATCTACGAGAGCTTCGCCACCGCGGAGGAGATCGAGGCACGCAACGTCTCGCTCGGCCGCGACCCGAAGCTCGGCTATGACAACTTCGAGCGCGACCTCACCGACGAGCAGAAGGCCGCGTACCGCGCGGAGGGCCGCGAGCCCGCGCTGCGCCTGCGCGTGCCGGACGACGACCTCAGCTTCGACGACCTGGTGCGCGGTGAGATCACCTTCAAGGCCGGCTCCTTCGCCGACTTCGTCGTCGTGCGCCCCAACGGCCACCCGCTCTATACGTTCGTGAACCCGGTCGACGACGCGCTCATGGGTATCACGCATGTGCTCCGCGGCGAGGACCTTCTCTCGTCGACCCCGCGCCAGATCGCGCTGTACCACGCGCTCATCGACGCCGGAGTGACCACCTTCGTGCCGCGCTTCGGCCACCTCCCGTATGTGATGGGCGAGGGCAACAAGAAGCTCTCGAAGCGCGACCCCGAGTCGAACCTGTTCCACCACCGCGACCGCGGCTTCATCCCCGAGGGCCTGGTGAACTACCTGGCGCTGCTGGGCTGGTCGCTGACGCACGACCGCGACGTGTTCTCGCTGTCCGAGATGGTGGCCGCCTTCGACGTCCAGGACGTGAACCCGAACCCGGCCCGCTTCGACCTGAAGAAGGCCGAGTCGATCAACGGCGACCACATCCGGCTGCTCGACGTCGCCGACTTCGCCGAGCGCACCATCCCGTACCTGGCCGCGGCCGGCATCGTGGAGGAGCCGCTGACGCCCGCGCAGGACGAGGTGCTCGCGCAGGCCGCTCCGCTCGTGCAGGAGCGCGTGCAGCTGCTCGGCGAGACGCCCGGGATGCTGGGATTCCTGTTCACCGACGCCGCCTCGCTCGAGATCGCGGACGACGCCCGCGCCTCGCTGCCCGAGAACGCGGGCGAGGTGCTCGCCGCCTCCCTCGGCGCCCTGGAGCTCGTGCCGGAGGCCGAGTGGACGCACGACGCCATCGAGGCGGCGCTGCGCGACGCGCTCGTGGAGGGCCTCGGCCTGAAGCCGCGGGTCGCGTTCGGCCCGCTCCGAGTGGCGATCTCCGGCCGCCGCGTGTCGCCTCCGCTGTTCGAGTCGATGCAGATCCTCGGCAAGGCCGAGAGCATCGCCCGCCTCGACCGGCTGTCGGCGGCGCTGGGGTAGCGGCGTGAGCGGGGAGTCCTACGAGGTCGTCGTGATCGGCGGCGGACCCGCCGGGCTGTCGGCCGCCCTGAACCTCGCGCGCGCCCGGCGGCGTGTGCTGGTCGTGGACGGCAACCGTCCCCGGCATGCGGCGACCCTGCGCGCCCACGGCTTCGTCACGCGCGACGGCATCTCCCCGCTCGAACTGCGCCGGATCGGCCGCGAGGAGGTGGACGCCTACGACGACGCGTCCGTCGTCTTCGCGCAGGTCGGCGCGGTGGAGCTGGACGGCGACGGCTTCCGCGTCACCGCCCGCGGTGTCCGCGGCGGCGGGGATGTGGACGTGCGCGCCGACGCGGTCGTGATCGCCACAGGCGTCTCGGAGACGATGCCGGCCATCCCGAGCATCCGCGCCTTCTACGGCACCCAGCTGCACAGCTGCGTCGAGTGCGACGGTTACGAGACCGCCGGCCAGCCGCTGGCCCTCATCGGCGAGACGCCGGACCTCGCCGAGCGCGCCCTGCTGCTCACCCAGTGGACGGACGATCTCATCGTCTTCTCGAACGCCGCAGAGGTGGTCGATGCGGAGGAGGAGCGGATGCTCGCCCGGCTCGGCGTCACCGTCGAGCGCCGCCCGATCGACGACGTGGTGGGGGAGAAGGGCGTGCTGACCGGCGTACGTCTCGCCGACGGCACGGTGATCCCGCGCGCCCGCGGCTTCCTGCGTCCCGTCTGGTCGCCGCAGCTCGGTTTCGCGGAGGCGCTCGGCCTCGACAGCGACACCGACGGCTATCTCGTGACCGATCGGCAGGGCCGCACTTCGGTTCCCGGCGTGTACGCCGCGGGCGAGACGACGGCCCCCGGACCGCAGCAGCTGATCGTCGCCGCGGGCTCCGGTGCGGTCGTCGCGGCGGCCGTCAACCGCGACCTGATCGGACTGTCGCTGGACGGCGCCGCCGTTTTGTAGTCGGGCCCGCACGTAGGCTAGAGTTGTTTCTCGTGCCCGGGCCGCGGTTCGGAGCAGTGGGGTATGGTGTAATTGGCAACACGGCTGATTCTGGTTCAGTTGTTCTTGGTTCGAGTCCAGGTACCCCAGCAGTAGAAGCCCCGGTTGATCCGGGGCTTTTTTGCTGCGTGCCGCGCCGCATCGCGAAGCCGGGCAGACTGGCGGTATGCATCTCGCGGACGCCTTCCCTCCTTTCGGCCTGCGCATCGTGGCGGGCCCGCTCGTGCTTCGGCCGATCAGCGACGATGTGCTGCCCGCACTCATCGGCGTGGCGCTCGGCGGCATCCACGATCCCGCTGAGATGCCCTTCTATTACCCGTGGACGGACGCTCCGGCCGACCGCCTCCCTCTGGAGTTCGCCCAATATCACTGGCGCACCCGTGCGAGCTGGTCACCGGAGGCGTGGACGCTCGAGTTCGCCGTCGAGTACGAGGGCGAGATCGTGGGTTCTCAGAGCATCGGGACCCGCGACTTCGCGGTGACGCGCACCGGCGAGACCGGCTCCTGGCTGGGACTGGCACACCACGGACGCGGAATCGGAACCAGGATGCGGCAGGCGATCTGCGCTTTCGTCTTCGACGAGTTGGGGGCCGAGGAGATCACCTCCGGCGCCTTCACCGACAACCCGGCGTCCCTCGCGGTCAGCAGGAAGGTCGGGTTCCGGCCGGACGGCACCGCCCGGCTCGCTCGACGTGGACTGCCCGCAGTGAACCAGCGGTTGGTCCTCACCCGCGACGCCTTCGTCCGGGGCGAGCCGATCGCGGTCACCGGAGCCGACGCGTTCCGCCGGTTCATCGGGATCGAGCAGCGATCAGCACGAAGGTCCGCACCGTCCCCCGCACTGGGGTAGACGCAATCCGTGCGCCATGGTCTTGACTGAGCGGGATGCTCGCCTCATCAGACGCGGGCCCTTCCCGAAAGTGAGCCGCCGTTGCGTGAACGCGCCGCCTCCGTCCCCGTCATCGAACGATCCGGAACGGCGCATCCCCGCCGGCGCCGGGGTCTCGCCGCCGTCACCGTCGCGACCCTGGCCGCGGCCGGTCTCGCCGCCGTCGGTGCGGTGCCCGCGGAGGCAGCCCCGGGGAACGGCACCTGGACGCCCGCCTTCTCGGCCACCGTCGGCGCGGTCACCGACGTGGCCATCGACTCGTACAGCGGTCACCTGTTCGCCGCCGTGGGCGACCACCTGACGATCGTGGACGAGTTCACGGGCGAAGCGGTCGGCACGGTGCCGCTCACCGGCGCCTCCAGCCCGCTGCTGGCTGTGGATGCGACGAGGTCGCTGGTTTGGGCGCTCCAAGGTCCAACGCTCTACCGGATCGACGAGCGTACGGAGACGGTGACGGGCACAGTGACGGTCGGGGGTGGCGGCGCCGACCTGGCCGTGGACCACGCCACCGGGAAGGTCTTCGTGGCCACGGGGACCGCCGGGGTCATCGCCTCCGTGGACGAGGCGACCCTCGCCCCGGGCACCTCCGTCACGGTCGGCGGGACGATGTCGCGGGTCGCCGTGGACGCATCCGCCGGGACGCTGTACGCCGTCGACGCGGCAGGGCAGTCCGTGGCTGTCGTCGATGAGGCGTCCGGCACCGTCTCGGGCACCGTCGCGCTTCCCGCGGCACCGGTGTCCGCGCTCACCGTCGACGCCGCGCATCACAAGGCCTACGTCGGCTTCACCTCCCTCTCCAGCCTGTCCGTCATCGACGGCGTGGCTCGTACGGCGACCTCGATCGCGCTGTCGGGCCTCTTCGGTCCGGGCGTTCAGGCGCTGGGCGTCGATCCGACCACCCAGACGGTGGTCGGTTTCAACAACGCCGAGATCTTCCACGTGGACACCACCACCGGGGCGGCCTCCATCGCCACCAACCCCATCCCCACGGTCACCACGGCGCACGTCGCTGTAGACGTCTTCACCAACACCGTGGCGTACGGCGCCGGCGACAGCGTCTACGGCATCTGGGAGCCGATCTCGTTGCTCGGCAGCGTCTCCGGCGTCGTCCCGGCGGGGACGGCCTACTCCAAGGACATCGTCTCGTGGGCCGGGTCTGGCGAGCAGGTGAACTTCTCGGTGACCAAGGGCGCGCTGCCCGCCGGTCTGTCCCTTCAGGGCGGCGCCATCTCGGGCACGGCCACCACGCCGGGCGACTACACGTTCGACCTCACGGCGAGCGGGACCCAGTACGGTGACTCGGTCACGCAGACCTACACCCTGCGCGTGGTCACGGTCGACCGCGTGGCCGGCGGCGACCGGTTCTCGACATCGGTCGAGGTGTCGAAGGCGGCGTACCCCGACCCGGCAACGGTCGGCACGGTGTACGTGGCGAACGGTATCTCGTTCCCTGACGCGCTCTCGGGCGGTCCTGCCGCAGCCCAGGACTCCGGTCCGCTGCTGCTGACGGCTCCGGGGTACCTGCCGACGGTGGTCTCGGATGAGATCAAGCGCCTGAAACCGCAGCACATCGTCGTCGTGGGCGGCCCCGCCGTCGTCAGCAACGATGTCCTCACGGCGTTGAAGGGGCTCTCGTCGGATGTCACGCGCGTCTACGGCGGTGACCGCTTCGGTACCTCGCAGGCCGTGATCAAGCACTCCTTCACGACCGCCCCGACCGTCTACGTGTCGACCGGCCTCAACTTCCCGGACTCGCTGAGCGCCGGCGGGGCCGCCGGCAGCCTCCACGCGCCGCTGCTGCTGGTGAACGGCGGAACGACCGCCGTGGATCCGGCCGTCGTCTCGCTCCTGCAGTCCCTGGGCACGACGAAGATCGTGATCATCGGCGGCTCGGCCGTGATGTCGCCGGCCCTGGTGGCCGACTTCGCCCGCTACGGGACCGTCGTGCACCTCGCGGGCGGCGACCGGTTCGACTCGTCGCGGCAGGTGGTCGAGTCGGCGTTCAGCTCGAGTGGACGGGTCATCCTCGCCAACGGCCTGAACTTCCCGGACGCGCTGGGCGCCTCCGCGTGGTCGGGCAAGAGCGCATCGCCGCTGTTCATCACGCGCCCGTCGTGCGTGCCGCAGCGGATGCTGGACGACACGTACTTCCTCGGTGCGACGAAGATCAGCCTGGTCGGCGGCGCGTCGGTGCTCGACGCGGGGGTGGCCGGGCTCCAGACCTGCGA
>JAEWJG010000177.1 GCA_023386675.1 Actinomycetes bacterium | reverse complement strand
AGGCAGCCCTCGCGAACGCCAAGCGCGCGGTGCGCGACGGCGATGCGGCCGCCGAGGCGGAGTTGCAGCCGGCGCTGGTCCGGCTGGTCGGGGGCGAGGACGCCCGGATCGGCATGGAGGCGTTCCTGACGCGCACCGAGGCGCAGTTCGTGGGCCGCTGACCGATCCGATCCCTTCCACACGACGAACAAACGAGGAGCGGCGCGGCCGCGGCGAGGAGCAGGCATGAGCGAGACCCGGGACTACGACGTCATCGTGATCGGAGCGGGGGCGGTCGGCGAGAACGTCGCGGACCGTGCCGCGCAGGGCGGGATGAAGACGGTCATCGTCGAGTCCGAGCTGGTCGGCGGCGAATGCTCCTACTGGGCGTGCATGCCGTCGAAGACGCTGCTGCGGAGCGGCGCCCTGCTGCGGGCGACGCAGAAGGTGGGCGGCGCTCGGGAGGCTGTGACCGGTCCGCTGGATGTGGCCGCCGTGCTCAAGCGCCGCGACGACATGACGAGCAACTGGGACGACGGCGGCCAGGTCGAGTGGCTGAACGGCGCGGGCATCGACCTCGTGCGCGGCTGGGGCGTCATCACCGCGCCGAAGGAGGTGACGGTGACGGCCGAGGACGGCACGGTCACCGTCCTGCGCGCGAAGCACGCCGTCGCGGTCTCGACCGGCTCGGCGGCGCTGATGCCCGACATCCCGGGCCTGCGGGAGAGCGAGCCGTGGTCGAGCCGCGAGGCGACCAGCGCCCAGCGCGTCCCGGTGTCGCTCGCCATCCTGGGCGGCGGAGTGGTCGCCACCGAGATGGCGACGGCGTACGCCGGGTTCGGGACAGAGGTGCACCTGATCGCGCGGACCGGGCTGCTCGGCATCGAGGAGCCGTTCGCGGGCGAGCTGGTGGCCGCATCCCTGAAGGAGCTCGGTGTCACCCTGCACCTGGATGCGAACACCGAGAGCGTCTCGCGCACGGATGACGACGGCTTCCGCCTGCAGCTCGACGACGGCACGGTGATCGAGGCGGAGGAGTTCCTGGTCGCGGCCGGACGGCTCCCCCGCACCTTCGACATCGGGCTCGGCGCGTTCGGCCTCGAGGAGGGCGCCTGGCTCGAGGTGGACGACAGCATGCGCGTGCTCGGCGCCGACGGCGAACCCGTCGACGGCGGCTGGCTGTACGGCGTCGGCGACGTCAACCACCGGGCGCTGCTGACGCACCAGGGCAAGTACCAGGCGCGTGCTGCGGGCGACGCGATCGCCGCCCGGGCGCACGGCCGGGACGTGTCGCTGGAGCCGTGGGGCGCCTTCGTCGCCACCGCCGACCACGAGGCGGTCCCGCAGGTGACGTTCACCGATCCGGAGGTCGCGTCGGTCGGGCTCACGGCCGCGCGGGCCGAGAAGGCGGGCTACCGCATCCGCGTCGTCGACTACGACATCGGGAGCGTCTCCGGGGCGCACGTCGTCGCCGACGGGTACACCGGCAAGGCGCGCATGGTGGTGGACGAGGACCGCGGCGTCGTCCTGGGCGTCACCTTCGTCGGTCAGGACGTCGGTGAGCTGCTGCACTCGGCCACCGTCGCGGTCGTGGGTGAGGTGCCGCTGAGCCGGCTGTGGCACGCGGTCCCGTCGTACCCGACCGTGAGCGAGGTGTGGCTGCGGCTGCTGGAGACGTACGGGCGGCCAACCGAATGACGGGATTCGACCGGACGGTCGTCGGCCGGCTCCTGCTGGACTCGCCGCTGTCGCGCCTCGGCTACATGTATGCGAACGCAGTGGGCCACGCGTGGGGCTTTCTATGGAGCACCGGGCGCGTCGAGCGGCGCGCCGGGCTGACCGTGTTCCGCGGGATGCCGAAGCGCACCTTCGGCCGCGGCGGCTCGTGCGTCGGCGGGGTGTACCTCACCGACCACAACGTGACCGACGACGTGCTGGAGCACGAGGCCATCCACAAGCGGCAGTGGCAGCGATACGGGATGCTGTTCCCGTTCCTCTACCTCGTGGCGGGACGCGACCCGCTGCGCAACCGGTTCGAGATCGAGGCGGGCCTCGAGAAGGGCGGCTACCGATGACGCGCACCATCGTGATCACGGGGGCGAGCTCCGGCATCGGCGTCGTCGCCGCGGAGCAGCTGGCGGCGGCGGGCGACGAGGTCGCCGTCGTGGGGCGCAACCCGGAGCGGACGCGCGCCGTCGCGGAGCGGATCGGCGCGACCCCCTTCCTCGCCGACTTCGAGCGCCTCGACGACGTGCGCGCCCTCGCCGCGGCGCTCCTCGAGCGGTACGGGACGATCGATGTGCTCGTCAACAACGCCGGCGGCCTCAACCATGAGCGCGAGCTCACGGTGGACGGGCACGAGCGCACCATCCAGGCGAACCACCTGGCGCCGTTCCTGCTCACCGCGCTGCTGCGTCCGCGGCTGATCGAGACCGCGGCGACCGGGCGGGACGTGCGCGTCGTGTCCACCGCCAGCAACGCGAACCGGTTCGGACAGCTCCGCGTCGACGACCTCGACTGGGAGAAGCGCCCCTGGCGTGGTGGCTGGCGTGCGTACGGCACCGCCAAGCTCGCGACCATCCTGTTCGCCGTGGAGCTCGCGGAGCAGCTGACCGGGACGGGCGTGACCGCCTACTCGGTGCACCCGGGCGTGATCGCGACGAACTTCGGCAACACGTCGCCGCTCGTCCGCCTCGGGCACCTGGTGACGCGGAGCACGTTCGGGATCCCGGTGGCGGCGGGCGCCGCGCCGCTGCTGTTCCTGGCCGGTCCGGCGCCGGTGGGCGCGCCGGGAGGCACCTACTTCGACCGGCTCACCGCGAACGGCCGCACGAACCCGCAGGCGCGCAACGCGCAACTCGGCCGCGACCTGTGGGCCGCCTCCGAGGCGCTGGTCGGCCTCGACGTCCCCGCCTGACGCCTCCGCCCGACCAAGTGCGTCCGGTTGACGCAACACGCCGTGCGGGACCCACGCCGTGCGGCGTGTCGCGTCAACCACATCCAGGGGTCGCAACACGCCGTTACGCGTGAGCCGTGACGGCGCGTTGCGACCCATGGATGCGGCCGGGTCGCCGTCGTGCGGGCACGCCGACCAGGTGCGTCTGGTCGACGCAACAC
>JAEWJG010000159.1 GCA_023386675.1 Actinomycetes bacterium | reverse complement strand
ACCTCAGCGGCCTCGCGCACCGCGGCGTCGGCCGGGCCGGCACCCGAGTCGATGACCTTGCGGGTCGCATTGACCAGCTCCATCAGACGGGCGACGACGACGTTGAACTTGAAGGACTCCACCAGTCCGGGCGCGTCGGCCAGGAAGCGGTGCGTGACGCGACGCAGGGCCGCGTCCCCGGACTTCCAGACCACGTCCGGTGCGCTCGTCACGTCGTCCGCGATGCGCCAGGCGCGCGCCAGGAACTTCGCAGAGCCCGACGGCGAGACGTCGGCCCAGTCGATGTCGTCCTCCGGGGGGCCGGCGAACGCCATGGTCAGGCGCACCGCGTCCACGCCGTGCTCGTCGAGCTGCTCGGACAGCTTCACCAGGTTGCCACGGGACTTCGACATGGCGGAGCCGTCCATCAGCACCAGGCCCTGGTTCAGCAGCGCCGTGAACGGCTCCGTGAACGAGATGTAGCCCAGGTCGAACAGCACCTTCGTGATGAAGCGCGCGTACAGGAGGTGCAGGATGGCGTGCGTCACGCCGCCGACGTACTGGTCGACCGGCGCCCACTTCTCGGCATCGCGCGGGTCGAAGGCCTGTGTGTCGTCCTTGGGGTTCAGGAAGCGCAGGAAGTACCAGGAGCTGTCGACGAACGTGTCCATCGTGTCCGTGTCGCGCTTCGCGGGGCCGCCGCACGACGGGCAGGACACGTTGACCCAATCGGTCGCGGCGCCCAGCGGGCTCGTGCCCTTCGGCTGCAGGTCCAGGCCCTCGGCGGGTGGCAGCAGCACGGGCAGCTCCGACTCGGGCACCGGCACCTCGCCGCACTGCTCGCAGTGGATGATCGGGATGGGCGTGCCCCAGTACCGCTGGCGCGAGATCAGCCAGTCGCGCAGCCGGAAGTTCTTCGCCGGCGCGCCCAGGTGCGACTGCTGCAGCGCCTCCGTGACGCGGCGGATCGCGTTCGACTTGCTCAGCCCGTCGAACGGGCCGGAGTTGATCAGGCGCCCCTCGCCGGTCAGAGCGACGCCGGTCTCCGACGGGTTCGCCAGCTCGGCGTCGTCCGGCAGGATCGGCTCGCCGGTCTCCGGGTCCGTGTGGATGACCGGGATGGCGCCCGTCACCGGCTGCGTCGTGTCGACCACGACCCGCACCGGCAGGTCGAACGCGCGGGCGAAGTCCAGGTCACGCTGGTCGTGCGCGGGCACGGCCATGATCGCGCCGTGACCGTAGTCGCTCAGCACGTAGTCGGCGGCCCAGATGGGCAGCTTCTCGCCGGTCAGCGGATTGATCGCGTGCCGCTCCAGGAAGACGCCGGTCTTCTCGCGCTCGGAGCTGAGGCGGTCCATCTCGGTGGTGCCGCGGACCACCTCCAGGTAGTCGTCGAACCGCTTCTTGACCTCGGGGCGTGCATCCTTCACAAGCTCCTGCGCCAGGTCGGAGTCGGGCGCGACGACCATGAAGGTCACGCCGTACAGCGTGTCCGGACGGGTCGTGTAGACCGTGACCGGCTCCTCGCGGCCCACGATCTGGAACGTGACGTCGGCACCGGTGGAGCGCCCGATCCAGTTGCGCTGCATCGAGATGACCTTGGACGGCCAGGCGCCCTCCAGCTGGTTCAGGTCGTCCAGCAGGCGGTCCGCGTAGTCCGTGATGCGGAAGTACCACTGGGTCAGCTTCTTCTTGGTGACCAGGTTGTCGCAGCGCTCACAGCGCCCGTTGACGACCTGCTCGTTCGCCAGCACCGTCTGGTCGAACGGGCACCAGTTGACCTGGCTGGCCTTGCGGTAGGCCAGGCCCTTCTCGTACAGCTTCAGGAACAGCCACTGGTTCCAGCGGTAGTAGGCCGGGTCGCTGGTCTGCAGCACGCGGTCCCAATCGAAGCTGGGCGCGTAGCGGCGCATCGACGCCTTCTGCTGGGCGATGTTGTCGTTGGTCCAGCCGGCCGGGTCCAGGCCGCGCTTGATCGCCGCGTTCTCGGCGGGCAGCCCGAAGGAGTCCCAGCCGATCGGGTGCAGCACGTTGAAGCCCTGCTGACGCCAGTAGCGCGCGATGACGTCGCCCAGCGCGTACGCCTCGGCGTGGCCCATGTGCAGGTCGCCGGACGGGTACGGGAACATGTCGAGGATGTACTTGCGCGGCCGCTTGTCGGCCGGGTCGTCCGTCGCGAACGGGCGCAGCTCCTCCCACACGGGGAGCCACTTGTCCTGGATCGCCGCGAAGTCGTACTGCGCGCGCTCGTGCTGCGCCTGCTCGTCGTGCTGGTCTGCCACGTGACTCTCAATCTCGGTTCCGTCGTGCCTGCGCGGTCTGCGCGGGGCACGGAAGAGGTCCGGGCGACAGGGCCCGGGTCTCCAGAGTACTAAACGTCGGACGCGTCCAGTCCGTTCCCAGCGCGCTCACGGTTCGCCTGCGGCGTGATCCCGGCCGCGGAGAGCACCGCCGCGGCCTTCACTCGCACCTCCGCCAGCTCCTCCTCGGCCACCGAGAGTGCGGTGATGCCGCCGCCCGCGCCGATCGTGGCGACGCCGTCGGAGAAGTGCATGCTGCGGATCACCATGGCGAGGTCCGCCGTCCCATCCACCCCGAGATAGCCGAAGCAGCCGGCGAACGCGCCGCGCGGGCCGTCCTCCAGCCGGTTCAGGATACGCATCGCGCTGAGCTTGGGTGCGCCGGTCATCGAGCCGGCCGGGAAGGCTGTGGCCACCGCATCCACCGCGGTCAGGCCGGGGCGGAGCGTGCCCTCGACGGTGGAGACGAGCTGGTGGACCTGCGCGTAGCTCTCGACGGCGAGCAGATGGGTGACCTCGACCGACCCGGTCACGCAGACCCGGCCGAGGTCGTTGCGCATGAGATCGACGATCATGACGTTCTCTGCGCGCTCCTTCTCGCTCGCCTCGAGCTCGGCCCGCAGCTCGACGTCGGCGGCGACGGTCGCGCCGCGCGGGCGGGTGCCCTTGATCGGCCGGGTGCGGACGCGGTCGCCCTCGACGCGGAGGAACTCCTCCGGCGACGAGCTGACGAGAACGTCGCCGCCGATGCGGGCGAAGCCGGCGTAGGGCGCAGGACTCGCGCGGCGCAGGCGGAGGTGGACGGCGAGAGGGTCGGCGTCGGTGCGCGCCTGCACGCGGTTGGTGAGGCAGAGCTGGTAGGCGTCCCCGGCGCGGATGGCGTCCTGGCAGGCGTCGATGAGCGCGAGGTAGGCGTCGGGGGCGTGGCGCCAGGTGGCGATGGCGGCCGGGACGGGGTGGGCGCGCTCGTGGTCGGCTGCGGCGCCGGCGGCGGCGCGGAGGCGGGAGACCGTGGAGTCGAGCCAGGCGAGGTCGGCAGCGACGACCTCCACCGTCCGGGCGGCGTGGTCGAAGGCGACGAGACGGTCCACGAAGAGGAGGGCGGCGTCCGGTGCGTCGGTGGGCGCGACCGGCGCGCCGGCGGCGACCGCCCCTGCCTCGTACCCGAGCCGGCCCCACCAGCCGATCGGGTAACCGGCCGCGCCCGGATGCGCGCCCGCCCGCCTCTGAAGGTCGACGCGCAGGGCGTCCAGGATGCGGCCCGGTCGGGTCTCGCCGTCGATGCTCACCGTGCCGTCCGCGACGGACGCGGTCGCCGTGAGCGGTCCGGTGCCGATGTACGATCGCCCGGTCACCGCGTCCAGCCCGCTGTCGAGCCAGACCGCATCCACGTCGGCGCCGCCGAACAGGGCCGCGAAGGCGTCCGCCGGGTCGACCCAGGCGTCGAGCCGGTGAACACGGAGCGGGTGGGCCACCGCACTAGCCTAGGCGAGTGGATGCACGCAGCACCGGCCCCGTGAACACCCTCGCCGACTGGGCGGAGGGCGCGCTGCGCGTGCGCGACGACTGCGAGCTGGTGGAGACGGAACTGCTCGGGGCGGACTCGTTCCTCGTGCGGCACGGGCGTGTCCTGGCGCTCGGGCTGCATCGGGCGCGGTTCGCGGAGACGGCGCGCGAGCAGGGGTACACGGGCGGCGACCTGGAGGCGTTCTGGGAGGCCGGGGTCGCATCCCTGCCGCGGGACGGCGCCTGGTTCCCGCGGTTCGAGCTCGTGGGGGCGCGGGAGGCGCTGCGGCTCCGGTTCCGGCTGCGTCCGGCGCTGGCGCTCACCGAGTCGCTGGTGGTCGCCACGGCAGACGGCGATCCGCGGCGCGTGCCGCACCTCAAGGGGCCGGACATCGACCGGCTGAGCGCCCTGCGGCAGCGGGCGCAGCGGTCCGGAGCGCAGGAGGCTGTCATCCTCGACGGCGGACGGGTGTCGGACGGCGCGACCTCCGCGCTGCTGTGGTGGCGCGACGGGACGCTGTTCGCCCCTCCCTTCTCCCTCCCCCGCGTCGACAGCGTCGCCGCGCGCACCGTCCGCGGGATCGCGGCCGCGGTCGGCGTGCCGGTCGAGGAGGAGGCGGTACGCCCGTCCCAACTCGACGGTGCGGTGCTGTGGGCGGTGAACGCGCTGCACGGCATCCGGGCGGTCACGTCGTGGGTGGACGGCCCGGCGCTGGCGCTGGACCCGGCGCGGACGGACGCCTGGCGCGCCCGTTTCGCCGCGCTCGCGCGGCCGCTGCCCTGACGGGCCGGCCGTCTAGTTGTCGCAACACGCCGTTGCGGCGGGGTGGATGACGGCGTGTTGCGACAAGTAGATGCGGGTGCCGCCGTCCGGTCGGGCCGGCCCGCGGTCTCCGCGGCAGGCCCACGGGGTGTCCTACGC
>JAEWJG010000069.1 GCA_023386675.1 Actinomycetes bacterium | reverse complement strand
ACGGCCGCCGCGACGGTCAGCCGCCGTTACCGTTGTTGCCGCCGCCGCCGTTGCCCTTGCCGCTGCTCTTGGTCGGCGTCGGTGTCGGCGCAGGCGTCGCGGTGCCGGGCGCGGTCGATCCACCCTTCGTCCCGTTGCTCACCGTCAGCGTCACCGACTGCCCGTCGCTCAGCGATGCCCCCGCGGCGGGATCGCTCGCGGCCACGGTTCCGGCGGGCTGGTCGCTGTTCACCGGGGTCGGATCGACGGTGACGTCGAGGCCGAGGCCCTGCAGCAGCTTCTGGGCGACATCCGGAGCCTTGCCCGTCACATCCGGCATCGTGATCTCGCTGCCGTACAGCACGGCGTCGGTCGGCTTCGTGAAGTCGTCGCCGCCGTACAGCGCGTTCAGCGCCTTCAGGATGGGCTTCGCGATCGAGAACTTGACGTTGCCGCCGCCGACCCCGTTGAAGTACAGGGAGCGCAGCGGGGTGTTCCCCGACACGTTGCCCACCCAGGTCGCCGTGGCGACCTTCGTCGTGGACGTGATGAGCCAGTTCTCGAGCGAGTCGTCGGTGGTGCCGGTCTTGGCCATGATCGGGATGTCGTCGTACGGGTTCGCGCTCGCGGCCGTCCCGCCGCCCTTCATGACGCCCTGCAGGGCGTAGGCGACGCCCGCCGCGATCTCCGGCTTCAGTCCCTGCGTGCAGGTGGTCTTGCTGACCGTGTGGTCGGTGCCGTCGGCGTTCACGACGCGGTCGATGGCGACCGGGGTGCACACCGTCCCGTTGTTCGCGATGCCCGCGTACGCGGTCGCCATGGTCAGCGGGGAGATGTAGTTCGTGCCGAGGATCATCGACGGCGTCGAGGTGAGCGGGTTGCTCTTGGACGCGGGATGCACTCCCAGCGACTTGGCGGCGTTGAGGATCGCGCAGAGGTCGGTCTTGGTGCCCATCTGTGCGAACGCGGTGTTGACGGACTGGGCGGTCGCCGACATCACGGAGAGCCGGCTCGCCGATCCCTCGTCGTTGGTGACGTGCCAGTCCGGGCCGTCGATGTTCGCGCACGTGTTCGTGAAGTCGGAGGTCGGGAACGTGTGCTGCGACGCGTTGACCGTCTCGTACAGGCTGTGGCCCGACTCCAGCCAGGCCGCCAGGTCGAAGGCCTTGAAGGTGGAGCCGGTCTGGAAGCCTTGCGAGCCTCCGTAGTTCTCGTCGGTGTTGTAGTTCACCGCGGTGGTGCCGTCGACGGGCGTGTCGGTGTTGTTGAAGGCGCGGTTCTGCACCATCGTGACGATGCGCCCGGTGCCCAGCTCCATCGCCACGTTGGACGAGCCGAGATCGATGCCCGGCTTCGACGCCGGGATGTACTTGCTCAGCGACGCCTGGGCGACCTGCTGCAGGTCGAGGTTCAGCGTCGTGTAGATCTTGAGGCCGCCGCGGTTCAGCGTCTGGAAGCGCTCGTCCGCCGTCTTGCCGTACGCGGGGTCGGTGAGGATGGTGTCGCGCACGTAGTCGCAGAAGAACGCGGCGTTGAACTGCTGAGCGCCCGCGCATCCCTGGGTCGTCGGCGTGACCGTGGGGGTGATCGCGGCGGCCTTGGCCGCGTCCCGCTGCTGCTTGGTGATCGAGTGCGTGATGTACATGCGGTCGAGCACGTAGTCGCGCCGCTCCTTGGTCAGCTTGTAGCCGTTCGCCGCGCCGTTGTCCTTGTTGCTCGGCTGGTCGATGCGCAGGTTCGCCGGGTTGTTCAGGATGGCGGCGAGCGTCGCCGCCTGCCCCAGGTCGAGCTTGGCCGCGGTGGTGTTGAAGTAGTACTGCGCAGCCGCCTGCACGCCGTAGACCTGGCCGCCGAAGCCGACGACGTTCAGGTAGCCGGTGAGGATCTGCTTCTTGTTGTAGTTCTTCTCCACCTGCACCGCGTATCGCATCTCCTGCACCTTGCGCTGCAGGGTGACGCCGGCCGCATCGGCGTAGCAGGCGTCGACCTTCTTCTGGCTGGTCAGCGCCTCGCACTTCTCGACCTCGACGTTCTTCACGTACTGCTGCGTGATCGAGGAGCCGCCCTGGACGCTGCCGCCGGCGACGGTCGACACGGCGCCGCGGAGGGTGCCCCAGATGTCGACGGCGCCCTCGGAGTAGAAGCGCGGATCCTCGGCCGAGACCGTCGCGTCCTTCATCGTCTGCGCGATCTGCTCCCACCCGACGTCCTGCCGGTTCTGGGCGAAGAACGTGGCGATCGGCACATCCTGACCGCCCTGCTTGGCGTACACGGTCGAGTTCTGGGCGAACTGCTGGATGTTGAGGTTCGACGGCAGCGCGTTGAAGTCGTTCGCACCGGCGGCGGCGGTCGCGCCGAGCCCGAGGAACGCGGGCAGCACGAAGAGCGAGCTCAGCACGGCGGCGACGAGCGCCAGCCCGAGGAACTGGGCGATCTGCCCGCCGCGGGTGCTGGCGGGCTTGAACTCGAAGCGCTTGACGGGCTCCAGCCGCTCGTCGAGAGCGGCGAGGCGAGAGGGCAGGGGTCGGTCGGGTGCGGACATCCCCTCCAATGAACCAGCCGAGTCTGGGCGATGCCAGGGGGTTGCGTGTGTGTCGGTATGGAGATGTTCAGGATGCGAACGTGCGGGCCCCACATGCAGTTGACGCAACACGCCGCCACGGCAGAGGCCGTGACGGCGTGTTGCGTCAGTTGTTTCAGGCCGCGAGCGGGAGCGCGGCGACCGGAGCCGCGGCGACGGTCAGCGCGCCGTCGGCGGCGTCCACGATCACGCGGCCGCCCTCCTCCAGCTCGCCCGAGACCATCAGCTCGGCGATGCGGTCGTCGACCTCGCGCTGGATGACGCGGCGGAGCGGCCGGGCGCCGTACTCGGGCTCGTAGCCGGTCTCGGCGATCCAGGCGACCGCCGCATCCGTCGCCTCGAAGGCGATGTCGCGGGCGGCCAGGCGGTTCGCGGTCGCGTCGAGCAGCAGGCGGACGATGCCGCGGAGCTGCTCGGCATCCAGCTTCCGGAACAGCACGATCTCGTCGATGCGGTTCAGGAACTCCGGACGCATCGCCTCACGCAGCTTGCCCATCACGCGGTCGCGGATATCCTTCTCCGACGCGAAGCCGTCCGAGCCCGCCGGGACAAAGCCCAGCGCGCCGCTGCGGGAGGCCAGGAACTCCGAACCGAGGTTCGAGGTCATGATGACCACCGTGTTGCGGAAGTCGACCGTGCGGCCCTGGCCGTCGGTGGCGCGTCCGTCATCCAGGATCTGGAGCAAGACGTTGAACACGTCCGGGTGCGCCTTCTCGATCTCGTCGAACAGGACCACCGAGTACGGGTTGCGGCGCACGCGCTCGGTCAGCTGACCGGCCTCGTCGTAGCCGACGTATCCGGGAGGGGCGCCGACCAGGCGGGCGACCGTGTGGCGCTCGCCGAACTCGCTCATGTCGAACCGCAGCATCGCCTTCTCGGAGCCGAACAGCGACGACGCGAGGGACTTCGCCAGCTCGGTCTTGCCGACACCGGTCGGGCCGAGGAAGAGGAAG
Source organism: Actinomycetes bacterium (assembly GCA_023386675.1). Classification (GTDB taxonomy): domain Bacteria; phylum Actinomycetota; class Actinomycetes; order Actinomycetales; family Microbacteriaceae; genus Leifsonia. The sequence continues at coordinate 2,761 of JAEWJG010000069.1, read as the reverse complement.
CTGCCGACGGGACGGTGCTCGTCGCCGAGACCGGTGCGGTTGCGCCGGACGGCCTTCGCGACCGCGACGACCGCGTCCTCCTGGCCGACCACGCGCTCGTGCAGCTCCGACTCGAGGCGCGCCAGGCGCTCCCGGTCGGCCTGGCCGACGCGGGACACCGGGATGCCCGTCGCCCGCGACACGATGGAGGCGATCTCCGGCTCGCCGACGACCGCATCCACACTGGGAGCGTTACCGAGAGCATCCAGCTGACGCTGCACGTCCTCGATCTCGTCGCGCAGACGCGACGCCTCCTCGTAGTGCTCGGCCGACACGGCAGAGTTCTTCTCGGACTCCAGGGTGGCCAGGCGCTCCATCAGGGCGGAGGTGTCCACGCGCTTGCCGAGCGACAGCCGCAGGCGCGCGCCGGCCTGGTCGATCAGGTCGATGGCCTTGTCCGGCAGGAACCGGTCGGAGACGTAGCGGTCGGACAGCTCCACCGCGGCGCGGATCGCGTCCTCGGTGTAGCGCACGCCGTGGTGCTCCTCGTAGGCGGCGCGGAGGCCGTCGAGGATGAGCACGGCGTCCTCGATCGAGGGCTCGCCGACCGCCACCGGCTGGAAGCGGCGCTCCAGCGCCGGATCCTTCTCGATGCGGCGGTACTCCTTGAGCGTCGTGGCGCCGACCAGGTGCAGGTCGCCGCGGGCAAGACGCGGCTTGAGGATGTTGCCGGCGTCCATGCCGCCGGACTCGCCGGACCCTCCGGCGCCGACCACGGTGTGCAGCTCGTCGATGAACACGATCAGCTCGTCCTTGCCTGCGCTGATCTCGTCCATCAGGGTGGTGAGCCGCTCCTCGAAGTCGCCGCGGTACCGGGTCCCCGCGACCATCCCCGCGAGGTCGAGGGAGACGACCTTCTTGTCCTGCAGCTGCTCGGGCACGGTGCCGTCCACGATCGCGCGGGCCAGGCCCTCCACGATCGCGGTCTTGCCGACGCCCGCCTCGCCGACCAGCACCGGGTTGTTCTTGGTGCGGCGGGAGAGGATCTCGACCGTCTGCTCGATCTCGTCGAGGCGGCCGATGACCGGGTCCAGCTTGCCGTCGCGCGCGAGCGCGGTCAGGTCGGTGCCGAACTGGTCCAGCATGGGGGTGTCGGAGGCGGTGCTCTCGGCCGCCGGGTCGCCGGAGCGGCCCGCGCCGACGGTCGTGCTGTCCTGCATGGACTCGGTGAGCGCCTCCGGGGTCACGCCCGCGGCCTGCAGGACGCGGCCGGCGGGGGCGTCGCGGCCGATGACGAGCGCGAAGAAGACGTGCTCGGGGTCGATGTAGGTGGAGCCGGACGCCTGCGCCACCTGGTACGCGTGGAACAGCGCACGCTGCAGCGCACCGGTGATGGAGGCGCCGTCGGCGTGGATGACGTCGCCGGGGGCGGGCAGGCGCGACTCGGCGGCCTGCGCGACGCGGGACGGGTCGACGCCGATGCGGCGCATAGCGTCCGCGGCCGGCTCCTGCTCGGCCATGACGCGCAGCACGTGCAGCGCGTCGAGCTCGCTGTGGCCGTGCTGCAGCGCGAACCGTCCGGCCTCCGCCAGGATCTCCTGGGTGCGCCGGCTGAGGAAGCGGCTGATGTCGATGGAGCGTCCGTTGCGCGCACGCTCCCCCGCGAGGTACCGGGCGAGGAACTCGTCGAACGAGTTGGCGCCGTCACCGTCGGGAGTGAAGTTCTCAGGCACGTGTTCTCCTGTTTCTGAAAGTTGAGCCTTGTGCACTCAAGTTCAACGCAGGAGGGGGGAGGTTATTCCCGGTGCGTCACTCCCCCGCGTCGAGAGCGTCCAGCGCGGCCACGTCCTCAGGCGACAGCTCGAAGTCGACGTCCGCGTTCTCGCGGATGCGCTCGGGCGTTGTGGACTTCGGCAGCGGCAGGATGTCCTTCTGCAGCAGGTAGCGGATGCTCACCTGGGCGACCGACTTGCCGTACTTCTCCGCGATCTCGGCGATGTCGGAGTTCTCGAGCAGACGGCCAGTGGCGAGCGGGGAGTACCCCTCGACGAGGATGTCGTGCTCCTTCGACCACGCCGTCGTCTCCGGCTGCGTGTTGCCGACGAACCAGCGGATCTGGTTCGCGTGCGGAACGACCTCCGTCGCGTCGACCAGCGACTCCAGGTCGGCGACCTCGAAGTTGCTGACGCCGATCGCGCGGGTGAGGCCCTGCTCGTAGACCTCCTCGAACACCTTCCAGACCTCGATGTTGCCGTCGCGGTGGTCGCTGCCGATCGCGTTCCAGGGCCAGGGCGCGTGGATGAGGTAGAGGTCGATCGGGCCGAGGTCGAGCAGCTCGGTGGAGCGCTGGAACGCGTGGCGGGCGCCGTCCGCATCCTTCACCTCCGCCGGGCACTTGGTGGTGATGAAGATGTCCTCACGGGCGATGCCGCTGTCGCGCACCGCACGCCCGACGCTCGCCTCGTTGCCGTACGCCCGGGCCGTGTCGATGTGGCGGTAGCCGGCGTCCAGGGCGGTGCGGACGGAGTCGTACGTCTCGTCGCCGTCCGGGATCTGCCAGGTGCCGAACCCGATCTTGGGGATGGTGACGCCGTTGGAGAGGGTGAAGGTGTCGGTCAGTGCGGGCATGGGGGTTCCTTCCGGAGACGATGCGGTGCGGCACATCGTAGACCCGGGCGCGCGTCAGTCCAGCGGCTGCGGCCGTCCGTTACGCAGGTGCTCGTAGACGACGGAGGTGCGCACGTCGGCGATCTCGCGCCGCTGTGTGAGGCGGTCGATGACG
>JAEWJG010000202.1 GCA_023386675.1 Actinomycetes bacterium | reverse complement strand
CGTCACGCCAGCCGTATCCCAGGTTCGCCCAGAGCTCGCCGACCGACGTGCCGAGGGGCAGCAGGCCACCGCCGCTCAGCGCGCCGGAGCCCAGCAGCGGGAAGAACAGCGCGACTCCGACGACGAGGGCGGAGAGCACCGCCCATCCTCCGCCGGTGCCGAAGAAGTCGAGGTCCTGTCGCTCACCTTGCAGCTGCACGGTCGCGGCCTCGCGCTTGAGCGCATGGGCGCGACGCACCTCGGCGAACGGGATGCGGAGCGGCGCGACAGCGGCCCAGCCGACCTCGCGGGCCGAGGCCAGCCGGCGCCGCGCGTTGCCGATCGCCATGCCGGAGAACGCGACACGGAACGCCGCTCCCAGCTCGCCGCCGATCGACCCCGGCTCCTTGCGCAGCAGGCGGAGAAGACCGCGGAGGATGCCGAGCGGCACGAGGGTGAGCCAGTGCAGCGGGACCGCCCATCCCGGCGCGTAGGCCATGCGGCGGTGCAGCTGGGCGCGGCGCCGCTCCCCGGCGAGGCGGCGGCGCACGGTCCACTTCGGGCTGAGGTTGGGACCGGCGAGACCGTCGCCTGCGAGCGCGACCCTGGCCGCTGCGACGAGGGTGACGCGGAAGCCCGCCAGGCGGGCGCGGGTGCAGAAGTCGAGCCCGTCGTCCACGCTCGGGAGGGCGGGGTCGAAACCGTCGAGCCGCTCCCAGAGGGCCTGGCGGACCAGCATCCCGGCGCTGGAAACGGCGAGCACGTCGCTGAGGCCGTCGTGCTGCGCCTGATCGAGCTCGTTCTCGACCAGCGGCACCGACGCGCCGAACGGCGTCATCGCCTCGCCGAACTCGCGGATGAAAGCCGGGTCGTCCCAGTCGACGAGCTTCGGCCCGACGATCGCGACGGAAGGCGACACCTCCAGGGCGGCGAGCAGGGATTCGAGCGCCTGCGGCTCCGGGGCGGTGTCCTGGGCGAGCAGCCACAGCAGCTGCTCGGAGCCGCCGGCGGGTGGGAGGACGCGGACGGCCGCACCGATGGAGGCGCCGAACGGCAGCCTCTCGGGCAGGGAGATCAGCTGGGTGGGCTGGGCGTCGGCCAGGAGCCGGGCGGCGTCGTCTGTAGAGGCGCAGTCGACGGCGATCACGGCGTCCGGTCGTCGGGTCTGCTCCGCGAGGGCGTCGAGAGTGCGTTGCAGGTGGGCGCCGCCGCTCTGGGCGACGACGATGGCGGTGACTCTCGGATACATCGGGAGTCAGCCTAGGTCGGGGATGCGCCGAATGCGTCTTTGCACCGGGCGCGGCGTGCCATTGAGGTCAGCAGAGGGCGGTCAGCCTCGTGCGGTCGACCCGTGCGATCAGCCCGCGCGCTTGCGGAGCTTGCGGCGCTCGCGCTCGGAGAGGCCGCCCCAGATGCCGAACCGCTCATCGTTGGCGAGCGCGTACTCCAGGCACTGCGCCCGCACCTCGCACGAGGTGCAGATGCGCTTGGCGTCGCGCGTCGAGCCGCCCTTCTCCGGGAAGAAGGCCTCCGGGTCGGTCTGGGCGCACAGCGCGTCCGTCTGCCAGGACAGCGGGTTGTCGTCGTCGACCTCCGCCGACCGGACCCCGGGGACTCCGAGCGTTACGGGATCCACGAACCAGTCGTCGGGAACACCCGCACGATATTCGGGAACTGGCATATCGGTCTCCCCACCCATGAACTGCTGAAACACGAGATTCCCGTGTGCCCTAATTACACCGTTGTCATTCGCTCACGTCAAGTCGCGAATCGTAAAGCCTTGACCGCTGGTCGAGAGTTCGCGACGCGCCGGAGAACGACAACAATCGCGACACGCCCGACCGGGGCCACTCGGCCGGAACGGTGTCAGGACGCCGCCTGGCGCGCTTCCCAGGCGCTGCGCACCATCTCGTCGAGGGTGTGACGCATCTTCCAGTCGAGATCGCGCGCAGCGAGCTCTCCCGATGCCACGATCCTCGCCGGGTCCCCCGCCCGTCGAGGCCCCACTTCTGGGGTGAAGGGGATGCCCGTCACCTCGGCCACGGTCGACATGATCTGGCCGACGCTGACACCGTCACCGCTGCCCAGGTTGTACACGGGCTCGATCGGCTCGCGCGCATCCAGCCGCTTCGCCGCCGCGACGTGTGAGACGGCGAGGTCGGAGACGTGGATGTAGTCGCGCACGCAGGTGCCGTCCGGCGTCGGGTAGTCGGCGCCGTTGATGCGCGGCGTGCGGCCCTCGGCCAGGGCGTCGAACACCAGCGGGAAGAGGTTGTGCGGGCTGGTGTCCCGCAGGCTGACGTCGCCGGAGCCGACGACGTTGAAGTAGCGGAGCGAGGTGTGGCGCAGCCCGGCCGCGACGCCCTGGTCTCGCAGCAGCCACTCCCCGATGAGCTTGGACTCGCCGTACGGGGACTCGGGGCTCTTCGGCGTGTCCTCTGTGACGATGTCGACGTCCGGCGTGCCGTACACCGCGGCGGAGGACGAGAACACGACCGCGTCGACCCCTGCGTCCTGCATCGCGGCGAGGAGCACGGCGGTGGCCGTGACGTTCTGCTCGTAGGTGTGCAGCGGCCGCTGCACCGAGACGCCCGCGTACTTGAAGCCGGCGACGTGCACGACGCCGGTGACCGGGTTCTCGGAGAAGATCCGCGACAGCAGTTCGCCGTCCAGGATGGTGCCCCGGTAGAAGGGAACGCCCGCCGGCACGAACTCCTCGTGCCCGCTCGAGAGGTCGTCGACCACGACGACGTCGATGCCCTCCTCCCGGAACGCACGCACGACGTGCGCTCCGATGTAGCCTGCTCCTCCGGTCACCAACCACGCCACGGGCGGTCCTCCTGCTGCTCGTATGGAGCTTCCCAGACTAGTGGGATGGGCTCCGCCCGGTGACCGCGCGTCAGACGAACGCAGCCTGCCCCGTCACCGCTCGTCCCACGATCAACGTGTTCATCTCGCGCGTCCCCTCGTACGAGTACAGCGCCTCGGCATCGGCGAAGAACCGCGCGACGTCGTAGTCGAGGACGATGCCGTTGCCGCCGAGCGCCTCGCGGCACCAGGCGACCGTCTCACGCATCTTCGACGTCGCGAACGCCTTCGCCAGCGCCGAGTGCTCGTCGCGCTGCTCCCCGGCGTCGAGCATCTCCGAGACGCGCGTGCACAGGCCGATGGACGCGGTGATGTTGCCGATCGACTTGACCAGGAGGTCCTGGATCAACTGGTGGGACGCGATCGGCTTGCCGAACTGGACGCGCTCCTTCGTGTAGCGCAGTGCCGCCTCGTAGGCGCCCACTGCGACGCCGACCGCCGACCAGGCGACCTCCGCGCGGGTGAGCCGCAGCACGCGGGCCGTGTCCTTGAAGCTGTTCGCGTTCTGGAGGCGCAGCGACTCCGGTACGCGCACGTCCTCGAGCGTGATGTCGGCGTTCTGCACCATGCGCAGCGACTGCTTGCCCTCGATCTTCGTGGCGGTGAAGCCCGGGGTGGAGTTCGGGACGATGAAGCCCTTCACCTGGCCGTCCTCGGCGCTCTTCGCCCAGATCACGGTGATGTCGCTGAAGGTGGCGTTGCCGATCCAGCGCTTCGAGCCGTTCAGGATCCAGTCGTCGCCGTCGCGCGTCGCGACCGTCTTGAGGCCCTGCGCCGAGTCGGAGCCGGAGGTCGGCTCGGTCAGGCCGAAGGCGCCCAGCACCTCGCCGCTCGCGAGCTTCGGCAGCCACTCCGCGCGCTGCTCGTTCGACCCGCAGACGCCGATCGCCCCGAGCGCCAGGCCGTTCTGCACTCCTACGTACGTGCTCACCGATGCGTCGATGCGGGCGAGCTCCAGCGCGACCCAGCCGCGGAACACCGCTGAGTTCTCGAACGGCGCGGTCTCGGCGAAGCCCAGGCCGACCGTGCCGTTGCGGTGCAGCACGTCGATGATCTGGTGCGGGAACTCCGCCTTCTCCCAGTACTCGTTGACGATCGGCTTGACCTCGGTCTCGAGCTGGGCGCGGAGGTTCGCGATGAACTCCTTCTCGCGCTCGGTCAGCTGGTTCTCGAAGCCGTAGAAGTCGCCGGCGATGGTCTCGAAGGGCATGTCAGCTCCAGTGCGTCCACAGGGATGGTCGGGCGGTCGTCAGCCTACGGACGAGAGCCCGGGCGGACAAAGCGATTGGTAGTTTGGTCCAACGCGACGAAAGGGATGAGGACGCATGTTTGTGCGCATCGGCAACACTCCACGCGACTACGCGTGGGGCTCCACCACGGCGATCGCCGGCCTGCTCGGAACCGAGCCCGGCGGCGGCCCGGAGGCGGAGCTGTGGCTGGGCGCGCATCCCGGCTCCCCCGCCCGCGTGCTCGACCCGGCGATCGCCGGCGGCGCGGCCGACCTGGCCGCGTGGGAGCGGACGAGCGACCTCCCGTACCTGCTCAAGGTGCTCGCAGCGGACGGCCCGCTGTCGTTGCAGGCGCATCCCTCGCCCGAGCAGGCCCGCGCCGGCTTCGAGCGCGAGAACGCGGCCGGGCTCGCAGCCGACTCCGCTGACCGCAACTACAAGGACCCGTTCCACAAGCCCGAGCTGATCTTCGCCCTGAGCGACCCGTTCGAGGCGCTGTGCGGCTTCCGCGACCCCGCCGAGAGCCGGGCCGCTCTCGAACGTCTCGCTGCAGGGAGCACCGGCGGCGCGGTGATCTCGGGCTTCGCACGCACCCTCGACGGGGAGCCCGGAGCCGTGCTG
>JAEWJG010000037.1 GCA_023386675.1 Actinomycetes bacterium | reverse complement strand
GGGCGGGGGGGGTTTGGGGGTCGGCGCCGGGCCGCCGTGCCTTATCAGCGGAGCAGCTGCAGGACGCCCTGGTTGGACTGGTTCGCTTGAGCGAGCATCGCCGTGCCGGCCTGCGACAGGATGTTGGAGCGGGTGTACTTCACCATCTCCTCCGCCATGTCGGTGTCGGTGATGCGGCTGGACGCGGCCGAGAGGTTCTCCTTGGAGACGTTCAGGCTGCGAACGGCCGACTCGAAGCGGTTCTGCGAGGCGCCGAGCTCCGAGCGGGCGGTCGAGATCGCGGTGATCGCGGTGTCGATCGCGGTGATGGTGGTGTTCGCCGTCGTGTTGCTGGTGACGTCGAAGCCGGTCGCACCGGTCGCGCCGGACAGCGTGCCGACCGAGGTCGCGACGTCGGCCAGGTTGACCGCGATGGTGTCGTTCGCCGTCGAGCCCGCGCCCACCTGGAAGTTCAGAGAGCCGCCCTTGAGCAGGTCGATCCCGTTGAAGTTGGTGCCGTTGGTGATGCGGTTGAGCTCCTTGCCCAGCTCGTCGGCCTCCGTCTTGATCGCCGCGCGCGAGGTCGCGTTGTTCGAGTCGTTGCCGCCCTGCACCGCGAGGTCGCGCATGCGCTGCAGGATGGAGTGGACCTCGGTGAGCGAACCTTCAGCGGTCTGCACGACGCTGATGCCGTCCTGAGCGTTGCGGGCGGCGACGGTCAGGCCGCCGACCTGCGACTTCAGGCCCTCCGAGATGGCGAGGCCGGCCGCGTCGTCCGCCGCACGGTTGATGCGGAGGCCGCTGGACAGCTTCTCGAGCGACTTCGAGAGCTCGCCCTGGGTGTTGTTCAGGTTGCGGTAGGCGTTGTTCGCCGCGATGTTGGTGTTGATCTGCATACCCATGATGTTTCCTCCATGACTGGGTGGTGGTCCGCGGCCCTTCCGTGGTCCGCATCAGCCTCTATCGGCTGTCGCTGCCGTGCCGTTAGCGATGCGTCTCAGGACGCCTTCGCCGAGGTCGGCGACGTGGGGGAGAGGCGTGACACGTTCGCGACCGCGTGCTGCGCGAGGCGCGCGAGATACGCGCTGCGCCGGGCCTGCGAGGTCTTCGCCTCGATCACGACGGGGTCGCCCTCGTCGGAGTAGTGGGTCGCCATCCCCTCTCGCATGAGGCGGATGGCCTCCGAGCGCTGCTGGGAGACGGCGGAGTGGGTGATCCCGAGCTCCTCGGCGATCTCGGTGACCGTGCGGTCGTCGAAGTAGATGGCCTCGACGATCATGCGCATCCGGTCGGGGAGGGCGGCGACGGCCGCGCGGATGTAGGCGGTCTGCTCGTCGGCGAGCAGCGCATCCACCGGGCCGGGGGCGTCGGCCACGAGCAGGGGCTCGATGGTCTCGTCGAGGGCGCTGACCGTGCGGGACGCGTCGGCCAGGCCGGCCGCGGCGGTCTCGCGGTCGACGCCGAGCGCGTTCGCGATCTCGTCGACGCTGGGGGCCCGTCCGAGGGAGGCCGTGAGGCTCTCCTGCACCGCGAGGGTCTCCTTGATCCGCTTGCGCGCGCCGCGGGTGGCCCAGTCGGAGGCGCGCAGCTCGTCCGCGAGCGCCCCCACGATCCGGGTGCGGGCGTAGGCGCCGAACGGGACGCCGGTGCCGGCGTCGTAGGCGTCCGCTGCCTGCACAAGCGCGACTGCGCCTGCAGAGGCGAGGTCGTCGCGGGACAGGTGCGTGGCGCGCGAGCAGAGGTCGGAGACGAGGTAGCCGACGAGCGGCAGGTTCTCGACGACGAGCGCGTTGCGTTCGTTCCGGTTCACTCTGGGCGACCCCTTCTCATCGGACGGATACGTTGCGACGACCTCTTTCGGGAAGGTCGTCTCTCGGTACTCGGGCGGTGCGGTGGATGCTCGGGCTTAGTCGGGTGCCGAACGATTTGCTAGGGGTCTTACGGTGTTCACGCTAACAATTCGAGTCCGCTCAGATTGCATGCTCTCTGCCCCCATTACGGGGCAGCGCGTACCCCCAGTACGGGGAATGACTGACAGTGTTCGGTGTGCGGTAGGTCGTGCTCGCCGACCGGCGCCGGCCGCGCCTAACATCGGGCGCAAGCGTGCCGATGGTCTGGGATGGCGGGGACCGCATCCACCGCCCTTCAGACCCGAGGAGACCAGGTGCGCACATCGACTCATCAGGAAGTTGGTAGCGACATGGCCGCAAGCGAGCTCTCCGCCCAGCTGTGGAAAGAGCGCGAGCTGCTCGAGCTCCTGCTCTTCAAGCTGGAGGAGGAGCAGCTGCTGCTGATCGCCGGCAAGTCCCGGTGGATCTCGCACGCCACCCGTGAGGTCGAGCAGGTCATCGAGCGGATGCGGGCCGTCGGGCTGGCGCGCACCGTCGAGGTCGCCGCCGTCGCCGAGGAGTGGGGACTCGGCGCGGACGCGACCCTCCGCGAGCTCGCCACCGCCGCCCCCGACGGCATCTGGTCCGACATCTTCGGCTCGCACCTCGCAGCCATGACCGAGCTCACCGCGCAGATCGCGGAGGTGCGCGACACCAACGAGCGCCTGCTCCGCGAGGCCGCCCGTTCGACCCAGGAGACGCTGAGCTCGATGTCGGGCGCCGGCGACGACCCCGGCGTGTACGGCGCGGGCGGCACCGGCAGCCTCGGCGACACCGCGCGCTTCTTCGACACGGAGGCCTGATGAGCACGTTCAGCGGCCTCAGCACCGCCTACTCCGGGCTCGTCGCCGCCAAGGCCGGGCTGGATGTGGTGGGCCAGAACCTGGTCAACGCCAACACCGCGGGCTACACGCGGCAGCGGGTCAGCACCTCCGGCGTCCCTGCGCTCAACTCCGCGGGGCTGTTCAGCGGCGGCGTCCGCCCCGGGCAAGGCGTCAGCGTGGACGGCATCCAGCGGCTCGACGACGCCGCCCTCGACGCGCGGGTGCGCAGCACGACCGCGCTGTCGGGGTACACGAACACGCGGGCCTCCGCGCTCGACGCGCTCGAGACCTCCCTCAACGAGCCGGGCACCAACGGCCTCTCGGCGTCCCTGCAGAAGTTCTGGTCAGCCTGGGGCGACGTCGCCAACCAGGCGGGCGAGCAGGCGCCGGCGGGCGTCCTGCTCGGGCAGGCGGGCAGTCTCGTCACACAGCTGCAGACCGGCTACCACGCGGTCGACGACCAGTGGACAGCCCTCCGCGGGAGCGTCGACGGAATGGTGAACGACCTGAACACCGCCGCGTCGGAGGTCGCCGACCTCAACGGCCGCATTCGCTCGGCGCTCAACGCCGGTCAGTCGGCGAACGAGCTGATGGACCGTCGCGACCTGCTCACCACCTCCATCGCCAAGCTGGCCGGGGGAGTGGTGCGGCCGAACGAGGACGGCACCGTGGATGTGCTGGTCGGCGGAAACGCGATCGTCTCCGGCACCACCGCCAACGTGGTGAAGGCCGCAGGCGCGACCCGCCTCGCCGACGCAGCGGGCGACCCGCCGCGCCTGGAGTGGGCGTACCGCCCCGGCGCCGCGATCGCCATGGAGGGCGGCTCCATCGCGGGCGCGCTCTCGACGCTGGCCCCGGCCGACGCGAACGGCACAGGCGGCGTCCTCGCCGAGGCGGCCGCGAGCTACAACGCCTTCGCCGTCACCCTCGCTCAGCGGGTGAACGCGGTGCACCAGACCGGCACCACGCCGACCGGCGCCACGGGCCTCGATTTCTTCGCCATCGACCCGACAAAGCCCGCCGCGCTCGGCCTCTCGGTCGTCCCGACCGGCGTCGGGCAGATCGCGACGGGTGCCGCGGGCGCCGGGGGCGCGGACGGGAGCGTCGCCGACGCGATCAGTCAGCTCGGCACCGGCACGAACGCGGTCGACAAGCAGTGGTCGGCGTTCGTCGTGCGCGTCGGCGTCGCGAGCAAGACGGAGCAGCAGCAGTCCGACCTCGCCGACATGGCCACCAGCTCCGCCACGAACGCGCAGCTGGCCGGCTCCTCCGTCGACCTGGACGAGGAGAACATGAACATGCTTTCCTTCCAGCACGCCTACCAGGGCGCCGCGCGCGTGATGACCGCCGTGGACGAGGCCCTCGATGTGCTCATCAACCACACCGGACTCGTCGGGAGATAGCCGTGATCAGCCGAGTGACGAACTCCACCCAGACGCTCAACGCGCAGCGCAACCTGCAGCTCAGCCTGCAACGGCAGGCGCAGCTCTACGACCAGGCGACCAGCCGTCGGCTGCTCAACAAGCCGTCGGACGACCCGACGGCCACGGCGAGCGCCATGGGCGTCCGGTCCGACGCCGCGGCCACCGGACAGTACCAGCGCAACGTGAGCAACGGCGATGCGTGGCTGACCACCGCCGACTCGGCCCTCACCTCGGTCGAGTCGCTGATGCACCGGGTCCGCGACCTCACCGTGCAGGGCGCGAACGACGGCGCCATGTCGCAGACCGCCAAGGACTCGATCGCGACAGAGCTCGACGGGCTGAAGAAGAGCCTCCTGTCGCTCGCGAACACCACCTACCTCGGCCGCACGGTCTTCGCCGGCAACTCGGACGCGGGGGTGGCCTTCCAGCCCGACTACTCGTTCACCGGAACCGCGGGAAGTACAGTGGAGCGCAGGATCGGCCCCGACACCACGGTGCGGGTGGATGCGGACGGAGCGGCGGCCTTCGGGACCGGCGCATCCTCGGTGTTCGCGCTGATCGACAACGTTGCGAGCGACCTCCGGAACGGCGTGAACGTCACCCCGCGCCTGACGGAGATCGACGACAGGATGAAGGCGATCGTGGGAGAGCACGCGGAGGTCGGCGGCCGCCAGACCCGCATCGACAAGGCGAAGGACGCCCTCGCCGTCGGCGCGAACGCCCTGGAGGGCCAGCGATCGTCGCTCGAGGACGTCGACCTCAGCAAGGTCATCCTCGACCTCAAGACGCAGGACGTGAACTACCAGACGGCGATCGCCGTCACGGCCCGCGTCCTCCAGCCGACGCTGATGGACTTCCTCCGATGAGCACGGTCCACTTCCTCACCCCGCCTCCCGGCCTGGAGCCGCTCGACGACTTCATCCTGGACGCGGTCGCCGGCGCCGACGGCCTCTACACGCTCGCGTCGGTCGAGCGCCCGGAGATCCGCCTGTTCACGATCGACGCCTCGCGTCACCTGCCGGGCTACTCGCCTGAGCTGCCCGACGACCGCGCCGCGGAGCTCGGCATCACCACGCCGGAGGAGGCGCTGCTGCTCGTCGTGGTGACGCCGTCGCACGAGGGCAGCACGGTGAACCTCCTCGCGCCGGTCATCGTCAACCGAGCGAGCGGTGCGGCCCTGCAACTCGTGCTGGAGGACGACGCGTTCCCGGTACGCGCCGAGCTCGCGGCGCTGGCGGGGGCGTAGGGCGCCTCGGCAGCCGCCGCTCAGCCGGCCTTCTTGGCGGGGCACGGGGCCGCCTTCGTCATCGCGTCGATCGTCTGCTGCTCCGACCAGGGCAGAGACGCCACGGCCTTGAGGCCCTTCTGCTTGGGCGGGAGCTTGGAGGCGATGGACGCGAGACGCTGCGCCAGCGACTGCGCGAACGCGGCGCCGGGGGTCGAGTTGTTGAGGGCGACGACGATCGTGAGCCCGGATTTCGGGTCGGAGAACACCGCCGACACGTAGCCGGGCACCGCGCCGCTGCTGCCGCGCAGCGGGCCGAGGAGCTGCACGCCGAGACCGTAGCGCTGCCACGACTCGCCGTTGACCACCGCGTCCACCTGAGCCGTGCGGGACTTCTCGCTCAGGAGGCTGCCGCTCGCCAGCGCCTGGCCGAACGACCTGAGGTCGCCGAGGTTCGAGACGACGCCTCCGGACGTCCAGCCGAGCGACGGCGACGCCTTCGTGACGTCCCGCATCGGGTCGCAGACCACCGCGCCGGCGGCATCCACTCCCACCGAGTACCCGGCCGGATGGGCGCCGGGAGGCGTCAGGGTGCCGTTCTCGGGCAGGACGCTCTTGGTCATGCCGAGCTTGTCGAACACGTACTCCTTGTAGAGCTGCTGCCAGCTCTTGCTCGTCGCGTTCTGCAGCGCCATGCCGACCAGGATCGCGTTGGTCGCCGATGGCCCGTACTTCTCACCGGGCGTGCCGTAGCGCTGCATGGCGATCCCGTCGCTGGCGAGCTCCAGCGGGGGCCACTGGCGCGTCGGGTTCATCAGGAGCCTCGTGCTCAGCGCCGCCGTGTAGTCGTTGATGCCGGAGGTGTTCTGGCACAGCTCCCGCATGGTCACGCCGTCGACGCCGACCATCCCCGGCAGCCACTTGGTGAGCGCGTCGTCCAGGTCGATCCGGCCCTGGTCGACCAGCTGAAGCAGCACCAGGCAGGTCATCGGGGTCGTGTTCTGCCCGATCCGGAAGGTCATGTCCGTCGTCACCGGCGTCGAGCCGCCGCGCGTCGTCGTGCCCTGCGCCGTCGTCCAGCTCCCCGCCCACGGCGCCCACACGCCCGCGAACCCGGCGGACGCGTCCGCCAGTGTCATCGCGTCCGTGACCGCCGTCCCGAGCCGCTTCTCGACGTCCTTCGGGAAGCCGCCCGGCTGCTGCGACGGCGCGTCCGCGCTCCCCGCCGAGGAGGTGCAGCCGGCCAGGACGAGAGCCACCAGCCCCGCGGTCGCCGCGAGCGCGAGCCGCCCGAACCTGGTGTCTCGTCGCATCCGTACTCCCCGCCGTCGGCTGTGCGTGTCCAGCGATTGTAACGTGCGGCAGATTCGTTGCCGTCGCGCAAGGGGCTGTGGCTGCAATCCGATTCGGACGACGCTGCGAATGGAAAGTGAGGCGCGCATCCGTGCGCCGTCCTATGAAAGGAACGACACAATGCGCAACTCACCGAATCGTCTGGTGGCCACCATCTTCGGTGCGGTCTACCTGCTGGTCGGCCTCCTCGGCTTCGCTGTCACCGGGGGCGTCGGCTTCGTCGCCACCAAGGGCGGCCTGCTGCTCGGCATCTTCGAGGTGAACCCGCTCCACAACATCGCGCACCTGCTGATCGGCGCGGCGCTGCTCATCGCGGGCCTCACCCGCGTGGCCGCCGCGAAGGCCGTCAACACCACCGTCGGCGCCGTGTACCTGCTGCTCGGCATCGTCGGCTTCTTCCTCGTGGGGACCGGCGCCAACATCCTGGCGCTGAACACCCCCGACCACTTCCTCCACCTCGTGAGCGCGATCGTCCTGCTCGGCACCGGCCTCGGCGCCGACCGCGGGACCCGCGCCACCACGGCCGCCGCCTGATCGGCGGGGCCACGGCTCCCATGAGCAGGATTACGGAGACGCTGCGGGTCGCCCCCGCCGCCTCGGCCCAGCGGGCCGTCGCGGTGGGCCCGGCGGTCCGCGCGTTCCTCGCCGTGGCCGCACTGGGGGCGGGGCTGCTTCACGCGGCCCTCGCCCCCAGCGCACCCCCTGCTCTACTGGCCGCGTTCCTCCTGCTCGCGCTCGGCGAGCTGGTGTGGGCGGCGGTGACGCTGGCGCGTGACGTCCCGCCGGCGTTCCGATCGATCCCGGCGCTTGCGCTCCTGCCCGTCGGGTTGTGGGCCGCACTCGCCGTCGCGGGTGCGACGGCCTCCGGGGGCACCGCCATCGCGCTGCCGCTGGTGCCGATGGGGGTCGCTTCCCTGCTCGATGTGGCGGTCGCCGCGACCGCCGCCATCGTGATCCGCCGCGGGCGCCCGGTTCCCGCGCAGAGCGGGTTCCTCCGCTTCTTCCTCGGGCTCATGCTCAGCGCGTGCGCGGTCTGCGCGATCACCATCCCCGCGCTGACGTTGACGGATGCGGGCGTCGCCGCCGTGTCGGTGCACCACCACCACTGACGGGCGGAAGCGGAGCGGTCAGCGACGCGTCAAAGCGAAGGACACGCTCCCGAATCGCACGACCGACCCCGGATCGACCTCGTGCCGCGTCTGCGGATCGCACGCGAACGTGCCCTCACCCGGATACGTGATGGTCGTCCCGTTCGCCGAGCCCAGATCCATCACCCAGAACACTCCGTCGTACTGGCCGAACGCCAGGTGGGCGCGGGAGACCGACTTCGCGTCGTCCTCGACGGTGATCAGCTGGACGTGACCGGGATCCTCCATCTCGGTCCCCGGGGCGTGCACGGCCGGGTTGCGGCCGATGACGCCGTTGCCGCTGGTCTCGACGTGCTGGCCGTCGCTGAAGTCCATGACGAAGGTCACCGCCACGTCCGTCCCCTTCCCGTCATCGGGCCGCCGCCTCGGCGACCGGCATCGTCACCGGACGCGCGTCGCGCATGAAGCGCTCGACGTCCGGGTCCACGGTGATGTCGCTCGGCCGCAGGGGCCGCGTCAGGTACAGCCCCTCGAGCGTCGTGATGCGGCTCAGCGCCACGTACGTCTGGCCCGAGGTGAACGCGCGCGTGCCGAGGTCGACGATCGCGGCGTCGTACGTCTTGCCTTGCGACTTGTGGATGGTGACCGCCCACGCCAGCCGCAGCGGGAACTGCGTGAACTCGGCCACGACGTCCTTCGTCAGCTTCTTCGTCTCGGGCGACCAGGTGTAGCGGAACTTCTCCCAGATCGCCGGCTCGACCTCGTGGACCTCGCCGTCGACGTCCACGTAGACGTTCGAGTCGATCTTCGTCACCGTGCCGATGGTGCCGTTCACCCAGCGCGGGCCGTCGCCCTGCCCGACGTCGTTGCGCAGGAACATGACTTGCGCTCCGACCTTGAGCTCCAGCGTCTCGTCGGCCGGGTAGTTACGGCCGCCGAAGTCGCCGCTGACCTCGGCCTTCGCCGTCAGCGCGCGGCCAGGGAGGCGCTCAAGAGCCTGCGCGTTGATCCGGTTGACCGTGTCGTTGCGGGTCGCGAGCGTGATCGTGCCGTCGTCCGGCGCCGGGCGTGCACCGACCTCGTTCAGCCGGTCGGCGATCTCCTTCGTGACCTGCCCATGGCGTACGGCATTGAGCATGAACCGGAAGTCGGACTCGTGCTGCCGGTGCACCTGCAGCAGCTCGACGATCCGGAGGTCGACCTCCTGCCAGACCTTCGCGTCGAAGAACCACATCGACCGGTAGGTGTCGGCGAAGTACGCGCGCTCCTCCCGGTCGCCGGGGACGGGCGCGAGCTGATACGGGTCGCCGAACAGCACGATCTGCACGCCGCCGAACGGCTCGCCCGCGCGCTGCCTGGCCTGGCGCAGGCTCCGGTCGACCGCATCCATCAGGTCGGCGTTGACCATCGACACCTCGTCGATCACGAGCGTGTCGATGCTGTTGAGCAGCTTGCGCAGCTCGGCGCTCTGGTCGATGGCGTGGTCGGCGATGACCCCGATCGGCAGGCGGAGGAGCGAGTGGATGGTCTGCCCGCCGACGTTGAGCGCCGCCACGCCCGTCGGCGCCGAGATGACGAGCGACTTCTCCGTGTTCCACGACAGATGGTTGAGGAGCGTGGACTTGCCCGTTCCGGCGCGGCCGGTGACGAAGACGTGCTCGCGCGTGTTCTCGATGAGGTCGTAGACGGCCTGCTGCTCGGACGAGAGGGAGAGACGGCCCATGCCTTCCCCTTTCCGACTCGCCCGGCGTGCCGGACTACTCTAACCCCGCGAGAGGCACGGCGGCCGCTCATCCACAGGACCCTAGGATGGCTGCATGGCTGTGGGGGACTCGCGCACGCTCACGCGCGTCGTCCTGCTCTGGTCGGGGGTCGGCGTGCTGCTGATCGCGGCCTTCATCGCGGCCCTGGGCGCCGTCCAGCGGGCGTACTACAGCCCGAGTGGGTTCGTCACCGCGTTCGCCTCCTCTCTCGCCGCTCACCGGATCCCCGAGGCCCTGGCGATGCCGGGGGCGGCGCCGACGGCGAGCGCGCTCGAAGCGGCCGGGCTGCCTCCCGCGGCGTCGAAGGAGCTGCTGCGGTCGGACATCCTCCCCTCGATCCGGGGAATCTCCGTCGCGTCCGACGCCGAGGGCGCGGACGGCGTCCACACGGTCGTCGTGACCGCCCAGTCCGATGGCCGGCCGGTCACCGCCTCCTTCCGCGTCCGTCAGGCAGGGTCGGTGCTCGGGATGCTGCCGACGTGGGAGTTCGCGTCCACACCTCTGGGGGTCTCCCGCATCACCGTCGCCCACGCGAGCGACTTCCGCGTCGGCCGGCACACGGTCAGCCCGCGCGCCGCTTCACCGGACCAGCCCGCCGGCGCCTTCAGCGTCTCCGCCGACTACGTCGTCGCACCGCTCGCCCCTCTCGCGCTCTCGCACGCGTCGACGTACGTGCGCGCGACCCCCGTCGCCACCGCTCCCACGCCAGGGAGGGTGTCCGAGACGGTGGTGGACGCCCAGCCCACGCCCGCCTTCACGGCCGAGGTGCAGAAGCAGGTGAACGCCTTCCTGGCCGCCTGCGCCGCGCAGAAGGTGCTGCAGCCGGCGGGCTGCCCGTTCGGCGTCCAGATCGACGACCGGGTGCAGGGCGATCCGTCGTGGTCGATGGTCACCGATCCCTCGGTCGAGCTCCGCCCCGGCGACGACGCCTGGCAGACCGGGCAGATGGTCGGCGTCGCGCACATCGACGTGACCGTGCAGTCGCTGTTCGACGGGACCATCGCCCAGCGCAGCGAGGATGTGCGGTTCTCGATGAATCTCAGCCGCGTCACCATCCGCCCAGACGGCTCCCTGGCCATCGTGGTGGCGCAGGACCCCTAGCGCCGACCCGTCAGCGGACGGCGCGGTCGCGGTCGGCCATGCGCGCCAGCCGCTCGTTGTACGCCTGCAGCTCGGCGTCGCCCGTTCGATCGGCGTTGCGGTCGCGGCGTTTCGTCTCGCGCTCGTCGCTGCGGCTCCACTGGATGGCCACCACGATCGCAAGGATCACCGTCGGGATCTCGCCGATGCTCCACGCGATACCGCCGGCGGTCTGTTGGTCCACGAGCGGGGAGTCGCCCCAGGTGCGGCCCATGGCTCCGAACCAGTCCGCGAGCATCAGCCCGTGCATCTGCATCATCGACAGCCCGAAGAAGGCGTGGAACGCCATGGTCAGGAGCAGCAGCAGCAGCCGGAACGGGTACGGGAGCCGGTACTTCACGGGGTCGATCCCGATCAGCGACTGCACGAAGAGGTACCCCGTGATGAGGAAGTGCACGATCATCCACTCGTGCCCGATGTGGTCGGTCGTCGCCCAGCGGAAGATCGGCGTGTAGTAGAACGCCCAGAGCGACCCCGCGAACAGGATGGCCGCGACGATCGGATTCGAGATGACCGCGGCGAAGCGGGAGTGCACCGCGAGCAGCATCCACTCGCGTCCGCCCCGGGAGCCGTCGCGCCGCTTGCGGATCGCACGGGCCGCCAGCGTCACCGGCGCACCAGGCACGAGGAGCAGCGGGACCGCCATCGTGAGCACCATGTGGGCGGACATGTGCGCCGAGAACAGGTACTTCTCGTAGACGTTCACGCCGCCGTTGGTGATGTAGAAGAGGAGGGCGATGCCCAGCGTCCACAGGACCGTGCGGTAGATCGGCCAGGCGTCGCCGCGGCGGCGCAGCCGCCAGACGCCCGCGACGTAGAAGAACAGGGCGAAGCTGCAGGCCAGCACCCAGAGCAGGTCGAAGTTCCACGACGTGAACAGGCGGCCCCAGGTGAGCTCGGGCGGCAGCTTCTCTCCGGTGAGGATCTCGGCCGGCGTCGGGGTCGCGGCGCGCGTCTGCGGCACCGGCGTCACCGTGCGGGCGAGCGCCGCGGCCACGCCGGAGGCGATGCCCATGAACGCCAGCTCGGCCACGACGATCCACCAGAAGCTGCGCGGCTCGCCCGAAGTCTTGAGCCGGCCGATGAGATACCGGCGCTGGGTGAGCCCGAACAGCCCGAGCGCGACGAGCGCCGCGACCTTGACCAGCACCAGGATGCCGTACGGCGTGGCCAGCTCGGCCAGCGTGCCGACGCGGAGCTCGGCGTTGACATAGCCCGACGCCGCGACCACGACGAAGCAGATCAGCGCGACGGTGGAGTAGCGCTCGAGCACCGTGACGAGGCGTCCGTTGCCGAGGGTCTGCTTGACGATGATGAGGGTCACCAGTCCGCCGAGCCAGATCGCGGCGAAGAGCACGTGCAGACCGAACGACGTGACGGCGGCGTCATGGCCGGAGGCCTCGGCGCTGTGGCCCTGCTGCGCCATCGGGACGACGGTGGCCATGGCGAGGAGGGTGACGAAGACGATGGCGGTCTGGTTGCGGACCGCGAAGCACAGCACGGTCACGGCCGCGGCGATCAGCGTGATCCCCAGCCAGGCCTGGCCGAGCGAGACGCTCGTGACGAACGAGCTGAGGCCGTTGGTGAACGTCGCGTCGAACGACCACGGCACGTTCGAGACGCTGACGAAGGTGAAGAGCCCGGTCACGGCCGCGGCGACCGTCATGACGCCGGCGCTCCCCGCGGCGAAGTCGAGCGCCTTGCCGTACTCGTCCCGGTCGGGAGAGAACGCGAAGCACGCGAGCACGAGCGCGCCGACGGTTCCGGCCAGGCTCAGATTGACCACGAGGGTCGCGGCCGGCAGTCCCCAGCGCACCAGCGCGCCCGGGTCCGCGAGCAGGGGAGCGTTCGCCCCACCGCCGAATGCGAGCGCGAGGATCATGGCGGCGACGCCTGCGAGGAGCAGGGCGGCAGGGCCGATCACGCGGAGGATTCGTGGCACCCGTCCAGCCTACGTCCACCCTCCTGGACGGCCGCCCACAGCCGGCGTGCCATGGAGGCGGCCGTAGATGCGGCGAGGGCGGCACCGCGACGCGGCACCGCCCTCGACAAGCGTTGCGAAGACTACTTGACGGCAGCCTTGAGCTTCGAGCCCGCGGTCAGCTTGACGCGGTGGCCGGCCGGGATCGAGATCTCGGCGCCGGTCTGCGGGTTGCGGCCGGTGCGGGCAGCGGTCTCGCTGCGCTCGGCGGCGAGCCAGCCCGGGATGGTGACCTTGCCGCCCTTGGCGACGGTCTCCGAGATGGTGCTGAAGAAAGCGTCGACGACGCTCGAGACGGTGGCCTGGCTCTGACCAGACGCCGCGGCGACGGCGGCGACGAGCTCGGTCTTGTTCAGGTTGTCAGCCATTGAGTGTCCTCCTCGGACCTTGAGGCCACGCTGGGCCATTACATGTTGGTCGGTTGACCGCCTCGAATGTATCAGAATCCCGCGGAAAGACGCGGATTTCCGGGGCTATTAGGACTCAGAAGACAGCAAAAAGGGCGCCCGGCGGATGCCGGACGCCCTCAGAGCATGCACTCGGGCCGGATTACCAGCTCGACTTGGTGATGCCGGGCAGCTCGCCGCGGTGCGCCATGTCGCGGAAGCGGACGCGCGAGATGCCGAACTTGCTGAGGTTTCCGCGGGGACGGCCGTCGACGGCGTCGCGGTTGCGGACGCGGATCGGCGAGGCGTCGCGGGGGAGCTTCTGCAGGCCGACGCGGGCGGCCTCGCGGGACTCGTCGGAGCCGTTCGGGTCGACGAGGGCCTTCTTCAGCTCCGCGCGCTTGGCGGCGTAGCGAGCGACGACGACCTTGCGCTGCTCGTTCTTGGCGATCTTGGACTTCTTGGCCATGATTAGCGCTCCTCTCGGAAGTCGACGTGCTTCCGCACGATGGGGTCGTACTTCTTGAGCACGAGGCGGTCGGGGTTGTTGCGACGGTTCTTCTTGGTCACGTAGGTGTAACCGGTGCCCGCCGTCGAACGGAGCTTGATGATCGGACGGATGTCCTGCTGCTTCGCCATTGTTAGATCTTCTCCCCACGGGCCAGGAGGTCCTTGACCACGGACTCGATGCCACGGGCGTCGATGACCTTGATGCCCTTGGCGCTCAGGGTCAGGGTGACGTTACGGCGAAGCGACGGCACGTAGTACGTCTTCTTCTGGATGTTCGGGTCGAACCGGCGCTTGGTGCGTCGGTGCGAGTGCGAGATGTTGTGACCGAAGCCCGGAACGGCTCCCGTCACCTGGCACACTGCTGCCATTGCTTTCTTCTCCAATACCGTGATGCGGAATGCATCACCCAAGGTCACTTGTCGGCGCACGACTTCCCCGCTTCAGGAAGTGGGGGTTTCGTACACGGCTAACGGAGTGGGAGGAGCCCACTCAGCCAAACAACCATGCTACGGCATGGAGGCTGAGGCGGCCAAATCGGCCTTGGCCGTGCAGGCGGCGCAGAGGCCGAAGACGTCGACCACGTGCTGCGCCTGCGTGAAGCCGTGCGCGGCGGCCGCTTGCCGCGCCCACTGCTCGACCGCATCCGCCTCGATCTCGACCGTGAGGCCGCAGTTGCGGCAGATCAGGTGGTGGTGGTGACCGGTCGTGCAGGCGCGGTACAGGCTCTCGCCCTCGGGCGACTGCAGAGAGTCGGCATCCCCCTCGGCCGCGAGGTCGGCGAGCGCCCGGTACACGGTCGCCAGGCCGATGGGGGAGCCGGCCTCGTGGAGGCTGAGGTGAAGTCCCTGCGCGCTGATGAAACCCTCCGTCGAGGTCAGAGCCTCGCGGACGGCCTCCCGCTGCCAGGTGTTCCGCTTCACCATCCCAGGCTAGCCCGCCTGGCTCACGAGTGGCCGTGAAGTCGCGGTCGTCCTGCGCCGCGCGCGACGCCCGCCGACGATCCGGCAGACCACGTAGATCAGGAAGGAGATCGTCGTGACGTATGGGCTGATGGGAAGGGCGCTCCCGAGCGCGAGCAGGATCCCGCCCACGACCGAGACGAGGGCGAACACGACGCTGATGATGGGCACGCCGAGCGGGGACGACGAGATCCGCATGGCCGCGGCGGCGGGCGTGACGAGCAGTGACAGCACGAGCAGGGCGCCGACGATCTGCACCGAGACCGCGACCGCGAGGCCGAGCAGCACCATGAACGCCAGCGCCACGAAGCGGGTCGGGATGCCGCGCGCGGCGGCGACGTCCGCGTCCAGGCTGTCGAAGGTCAGCGGGCGCCACATCAGCAGCAGGGCCACGAGGACGATCGCGCCGATGACGAGGAGAGAGCCGAGCTGGGGGTCGTCGACCGAGACGATCTGCCCCGTCAGCAGCCCGAACTTGTTCGCGCTGCGGCCGGGATACAGCGCGAGCGCCAGGATGCCGAGCCCGAGCCCGAAGGGCATGAGGACGGCGATGATCGAGTTGCGATCCCGCGCCCTCGCGCCGAGGACGCCGATCAGCACCGCCGCGACCAGCGAGCCGACCAGCGACCCGGCCACGACGTTCACGCCGAACAGCAGCGCGATCGCCGCGCCCGCGAACGAGAGCTCACTGATGCCGTGGACGGCGAACGCCATGTCGCGCTGCATGACGAACACGCCGATCAGGCCGCCCACGATGCCGAGCACCGCGCCTGCGAAGATCGAGTTCTTCACGAGCAGCAGCAGCTCGCCGTAGTCGGTGAAGTCGAACAGCTGCGACCAGAGGTCCATGTGGGTCATACGGCCGGCTCCGGATGCGCGTCGCGCGTGTGCGCGTGGTGGTCGTGGGTCTCCGCGTCCGGGATGCCGACGACGACGATGCGTCCACGGCTGCGGATCACGTCGACGGGGGTGCCGTACAGGTCGGTCAGCACGTCGCTGCGGAGCACCTCGTCGGGGGTGCCGGTGCGGAACCGGCCGCCGGCCAGGTACAGGACGCGGTCCACCATCCCGAGCACCGGGTTCACGTCGTGCGTGACGAAGACCACCGCGCTGTCGTGGTCGCGACGGCGGCGGTCGATCAGCTCGCTGACGCCGCGCTGGTGCTGCAGGTCGAGGCTCAGCAGCGGCTCGTCGCAGAGCAGGAGGGCCGGGTCGCCGGCGAGCGCCTGCGCGACCCGCAGGCGCTGCTGCTCGCCGCCCGAGAGCGAGCCGACCGGGGTGTCGGCGTACCGGCGGGCGCCGACGGCGTCGATCAGCCCGTCGACCTGCTCGCGGTCGCTGCGGCGGGGGAGCGGGAGCCCCCAGCGGTGGCCGTTCACGCCCAGCGCCACCAGATCACGGGCGCGCATCGGGGTGCCGGCGGGGATGAGCTTCTGCTGCGGGATGTACCCGATCCGCCGGTCGCCGCGGCGCACCGGGTGCCCCTCGAAGGCGATCTCGCCGGAGTCGAGGCGCTGCTGGCCCAGGATCGTCTTCAGCAGGCTGGTCTTGCCCGAGCCGTTCGGGCCCAGCACGGCGACGAACTCTCCGGCGTGCACATCCAGGTCCAGGCCGCTCCACAGCGTCCGGTCCCCGAACCCGAGGGAGGCGTCGCGCAGCCGCAGGACCACCTCGCGGTCGGCGGGCGGGGTGACGACGTCCAGCGGCTCGGTCACTTCGCCAGAGCCGATCCGACGGCGTCCAGGTTGGACTGCATCCAGCTGATGTAGTGCTTGCCCGCGGGCAGGGTCTCGGTCACGGGGACGACGGGGACGCCATTGCTCTTCGCGGCCGCGAGGACGCGCTCGGTCTCGGCGCCGGTGGTCTGCTCGTTGTAGGCGAGGAGCTTCACGCTGTGGCTGCTGAACAGCTCGAGCGTGTCCTTCAGCACGACCGGGGACACGTCGTTCTCCTCCTCGATCGCGGCGCTGAACTTCTCCGGCGTCTTGTTCACCAGTCCGATGGCGTCCAGCAGGTAGAGCGGGACCGGCTCGGTGATCGCGACGCCCGCGCCGGCGTAGGAGGTCTTGAGCTTCGCTGCATCCGCCTCGAGCGCGTCCAGCTGCCGGGTGAAGGCGGCGGCGTTCTTCTCGAAGGTCGCCTTCTGTTCCGGGTCGACCTTCGACAACGCGGACACGAGGGCGTCCGTGAGCTTGTGGATGGTGGGGAAGTCGTACCAGACGTGCTCGTTGAGCTGGCCGTCGGTCGCCTTCAGCCCGGACAGGTCGACGACGTTCAGCACCGCGGTGCCGTCGTTCTTCGAACCCTTCAGCAGGGTCTGCATGAAGTCGTCGTAGCCGCCGCCGTTCTCGACGACGATGTCCGCCTTCGATACGGCGAGCTGGTTCTGCGCACTCGCCTCGAACGAGTGCGGGTCCTGAGCAGGGTCGCTCATCAGCGAGGTGACGTGGATGGCGTCGCCGCCGATGGTCTCCGCGATGTCGCCGTACACGTTGGTGCTGGCCACGACGCGGACGGTGCCGTCGCCGGACGCGGACGACGAGGAGGAGCAGCCGGCGAGCGCCAGCGCGGTCACGGCGGCGAGCGCCAGGGTGGAGACGAGGGAGCGCGTCTTCATGAGAGAGCCTGTCTAAGTCGCCGGAGCGACATCAGAGGAAGCGTCCGCGGTCGCGGGCACCGGCTCAGGCTACGTCTTATTGAAAATGATTGTCAAATTCAATCGAGCAGCAGCGCGGGCTCCTCGATGATGGATGCGACATCGGCGAGGAACCGGGACGCGACGTCCCCGTCCACCACGCGGTGGTCGAACGAGGCGCCGAGCGTGGTGACGAATCGCGGGCGCACCTCGCCGTCGACGACCCACGGCTTCTGCTTGATCGTTCCCAGGGCCACGATGCCGACCTCGCCCGGGTTCAGGATGGGCGTGCCCGTGTCCATCCCGAACACGCCGATGTTCGTGACCGTGATGGTGCCGCCGTTCATGTCGGCCGGCGGCGTCTTGCCGTCGCGAGCGGTCAGGGTGAGCTGCTCGAGGCTGCGTGCCAGCTCGAGCAGGGTCATGCCCTGCGCCTCCCTGACGTTCGGCACGATCAGTCCGCGCGGGGTCGCGGCCGCGATGCCCAGGTTGACGTAGTGGTGGACGATGATCTCCTCATCCGTCCACGTCGAGTTCACGGTGGGGTTGCGGCGCACGGCCCAGATCATGGCCTTCGCCATGATCAGCAGGGGGGACACCTTCACGCCGGCGAAGTCGGGGGAGTTCTTGAGGCGCTTGACGAACTCCATGGTGCGCGTCGCGTCCACGTCCACGAAGAGGCTGACGTGCGGCGCCGTGAACGCGCTCGAGGTCATCGCGTTCGCGATCGCCCTGCGCACGCCCTTGACCGGGATGCGGTCCTCGCGGTCGTCCGGCCACTCCGGCGTCTGGATGTTGCGGAACACGCTCGCCTGCGTCGCCTCGCGCAGCACGTCGTCGCGCGTGATGTCGCCGATCGGCCCGGTCGGGGTCACCAGGGCGAGGTCGACCCCCAGGTCCTTGGCGAGCTTACGGATCGGCGGCTTGGCGACGACCGGGCCGGACGGGCGCGCAGCGGGTGCCGCGGGCGCCGTCGCGGGGTGCGCCGGGGCACTGGTGGGTGC
>JAEWJG010000432.1 GCA_023386675.1 Actinomycetes bacterium | reverse complement strand
GGCGTCCCCCGTGATGCCGCGCTTCCGCCCGGACGAGGTCGACATCCTTCTTTCCCAGTCGCATCGTGAACGCGACCGGCTCATAGCGTTGTTCGGCGACCATCCGACCGTAGGCCCGATGGATCAGTCCGGAGAACAGCCGCTCGGTGAGGACGTCGAGCAGCTGGTCCGGCTCGATCCCGCCACGTTCGGCGATCCCGGCCACCTCGCCGAGCGAGCCGGCCGTCACCGCGATCAGGTAGTTGCCCAGGATCTTGACGAGATTGGCCTGCGCCGGCTCGGGGAAGGTGTGGACACTGACCGCGAGGTCGGCGAGGACCGGGCGGATCAGGCCCACCGGCTCGGCGTCGCCACCCGCGACGATCGTGAGCTGACCTCCGAGCGCGGCCGCGGACCGGCCGAAGGCCGGCGCCGAGACATAGTGGGCGCGTCGAGACCGGTAGAGCCCGTCGAGCTCGCGCGAAAGACCAGGAGAGATGGTCGCACAGTTGACGTGGACACTGCCCGGCGAGACGGCCGCGAGGACCGTGGCGCCGGCGAGCACCTCTCGCACGACCTCATCGTCCGGCAGCATGCTCACGACGATGTCGCGCGAGGCCGCCGCGGCGATGTCGGACGTGACGGTGACCCCGCGGGCGGCGGCGTCGGCCGCGCGTGCCGCGCCGCGGTTCCATCCGAGGACGGGACGGCCCCGGTCGACGAGCCTGGCGGCCATGGCCGCGCCCATGCCACCCAGCCCGATCCACCCGACGGCCGGCCCGGCGTGGGCTTCCGGGGTCGCGCCGCTCACAGTCACGACCACTGCCACTTCGAGCCGCGCCGGAGGAAGCTGTCGCAGCCGGTCTCCTGGAACAGCTCGCGCTGGACCTCGTTCGCCCGGCGCACGGCCTCCTTGAGATCGACCTGGACCGGCTGGCCCCGGCGCATCACGGTGCGGCCGCGCACGACGACCCGGTCGATGGAGTCGGGGGCGGGCCCGCCGGACCAGACGAGGTTGGCCAGCAGCGCCCCCTCGGGAGCGGCGGTCGGCTCGGCCGACAGGTCGATGACGAGCAGGTCGGCCTCCTTGCCCACCTCGAGCGACCCGATGCGGTCGCCGAGGCCGAGTGCCCGGGCACCGCCGATGGTGCCGAGTTCGAGCGCCTCCTCCGCGCTGCCGAACAGCAGTTCGTCGCCGAAGTGGCCCTTGTCGCCCCGGACGAGCTTGCGTGCGCTGTCACCGATCCGCTGGGCCATGAGGTAGGACCGCATCCCGAGCCAGAAGTTGTGGCCGTAGGAGACGACCGGGCCGTCGAGACCGAGACCGACGGTGACCCCCGCGTCCAGGTACTGACGCGAGTCGAAGGTGACCATGCCGAGGATGAGCTCCATGTCCGGCACGAGGGAGACGCTGGCGCCGGCGCGAGCCAGCAGCTCGGCCTCGCCCGGGCGGATGTTCTGGGCGTGGATGCCGATGACGTGCTTGTCGAGCATGCCCTCCGAGTGCAGCCACTCGAAGGAGCCGCCGGCCCAGCCACGCACCGCCTTGAGGTATGCGCCGTCCATCATCGAGGGTGCGTGGATGTCGAACTGCTTGTCGTGGTCGAGGGTCCACTGGTAGAGCGCACGCAGGTCGGACTCGCTGACATAGGTGATGCCGATGGTGCTCGCCGTCACCGACATCGTCTCCGAGTCGTAGGCCGCGGCCAGCCGGTCGGTCTCGCTGAGGGCCGTGTCGATGTCCTCGCGCAGCTCCTCCGGCACCGCGAGCGGGTCGTTGACGAGCAGGCGCGCCGCGCGGGCGCGGATGCCCGCGTCGGTCAGGGCCCGCAGCACGCCGTCCATCGAGCGCTTGTTCGCGTGGGTGAAGTGGTCGTCGGGCGTCGTGGTCACGCCCGAACGCAGCAGATCGAGCGTCGGCGTCATCGCCGACCAATAGGACCGCTCCTCGTCGCACGCACCGGTCATCGGGTAGTAGAACCCGAAGAGCCGCTCCTGGAACCTCGTGCCCTCGGCCATGCTGCGGATGCAGCCCTGGACGAGGTGTGTGTGCGTGTTGACGAGCCCCGGCATGACGAGGTGGTCGGGCCCGCCCCAGGTGTCGCTCGGCTGATAGGGGGCCGGGCCGGTGCCGACACCGACGACGGCGCCGTCGGTGATGGCGACCCAGCCGTCGGAGAGTACGCGCCGGTTGGCGTCCATGGTGATGATCCGGCCCCGGACCAGGACATCACACGGTGATAGCTCGTTCATGTGCAGACCTTCCTCTGGCGCTGCGGCGGCGCTGCTCGGCGACGAATGACGCGATCCGCAGTCGCAGGACGGGAACTAGGCTCGGTCGAACTGTCCTGGGTAGTGGCACGCGACCAGCAGACCGTCCCGCTGAGGCGTCAGGCTCAGCTCGCGGGTGCGGCAGTCGGGGCGCGCGATCGGGCAACGCGGCGCGAAGCCGCAGGCGGACGCCGGGTCGACATCGCCGGCGTCCCCGCGCAGCGGGATCTCGGGGCGGCGCTCTTCGGTCTCCAGGTGCGGGACGGCGCTGAGCAGGGCCGCCGTGTACGGGTGCAGGGGGTCGGCGAGCAGAGTGCTCGCCGGACCGGCTTCGACGACGCGGCCGAGATACATCACCGCGACGCGGTCGCACAGGTGCCGGATGACGCTGATGTCGTGGGAGACGAGCACGGCAGTCAGCCCGAGATCCTTCTTCAGGTCCTGCAGCAGGTTGATGATCTGCGCCTGGACCGACAGGTCGAGACCGGACATCGGCTCGTCCATGACGACGACCTTGGGCTGGACGACGAGCGCCCGGCAGATGCCGACGCGCTGGCGCTGGCCGCCGGAGAGCTCGTGCGGGTAGCGGGACTCGATGCTCGGCATGAGGCCGCACTCGGCCATGTACTCGCGAATCCGGCTGGCGCGCTGCGCTTTCGAAAGATCGGTGAGCCGCTTGAGCGGCTCTTCGATGATCTGCCAGACGGTGCGCCGGGGGTTGAGCGAGCCGAACGTGTCCTGGAAGACGTACTGGACGAAGGTGTGGTCGACGCGGCCGCGCCGGTGCGTGAGCTCCCTGCCGTCGGCGTAGCGGACGAGGCCGTCGGACGGCTGGTCGAGCCCGGCGAGGATCCGCGCCGTCGTCGACTTGCCGCAGCCGGACTCGCCGACGATGCCGAGGGTCTCGCCGAACGCGAGCTGGAGGTCGACTCCGTCGACCGCCTTGGTGATGTGCCCGCCGCCGGCGAACACGCGGCGCAGGGCCTCGGCGCGGATGGCTGGGACGCCGGGGTCGGCGGGGGCCGGGGGCAGCGAGATCGACACGCCGGATGATCGGGCGGGCTCGCTCGGTGCGGGCGCGGCGAAGGGGTGGATGCAGCGTACGAGGCGATCCTCGGTCGCGTCCGGCGCCGGCACGAGCGCCGGGTTTGCCGCACCGCACTCGGCCGTCGCTACCGCGCAGCGCGGCTGGAACCGGCAGCCGCCGGGGAACTTGAACAGCTCCGGCGGCCCGCCGGAGATCGCGTTGAGTTTCATGCCGGGACGGCCGTTCTCCGGCCGCGCGTCGAGCAGTGCCCGGGTGTAGGGGTGGGCGGGCGCGGCGAGGACCTCCCCCGTGGGCCCGCTCTCGACGACGTTGCCGGCGTACATGACGACGACGCGGTCGCTGTACCCGGCGACGACGCCCAGGTCGTGGGTGATCAGCAGCACGCCCATGCCCCATGACACGGCGGCCTCGCGGATGAGGCGCAGGATCTGGGCCTGGACGGTCACGTCGAGTCTGGTTGTCGGCTCGTCCGCGATGAGCAGCTTGGGCTCGTTGGCTAGCGCCATTGCGATCATGACGCGCTGCTGGGTGCCACCGGACAGCTCGTGGGGGTACTGGT
>JAEWJG010000428.1 GCA_023386675.1 Actinomycetes bacterium | reverse complement strand
GTCGTACTCGTCCGAGATGTCGCCGACCAGCTCCTCGATGAGGTCCTCGAGCGTCACCAGCCCGGCGATCCCGCCGTACTCGTCCACGACCATCGCCAGGTGATTGGACTCGCGCTGCATCTGTGCGAGGAGCGCGTCCGCCTTCTGCGACTCCGGCACGAACAGCGCCGGACGGGCCAGGTCGCGCACCGTCAGCTCGTCGGCGCCGAGCGGACGCTCGAAACTCAGTTTGGCCGCATCCCGCAGGTACAGGATGCCGATCACCTCATCGGGGTCGCCGCCGTCGATGACCGGCATACGGGACACACCGGTCGAGAAGAACAGCCCCATCGCGGTGCCCAGCGTCGCCGTCGAGTCCACGGTGATCATGTCCGTGCGCGGGATCATCACCTCGCGCACGACCGTCTCGTTGAACTCGAAGATCGAGTGGATGAGCTCGCGGTCGTCCTCCTCGAGCACATCGAACTCGGTGGCCTCGTCGACGATCGAGAGCAGCTGCTCCTCGCTGGTGACCGGGGCCGACCGGGCGCGGGAGGGAGTGACCCGGTTGCCGAGGGCGACCAGGCCGCCGGGGATGGGCCCCAGCACGATACGGATG
This sequence comes from Actinomycetes bacterium, assembly GCA_023386675.1. Taxonomy (GTDB): domain Bacteria; phylum Actinomycetota; class Actinomycetes; order Actinomycetales; family Microbacteriaceae; genus Leifsonia. The sequence goes on along the minus strand of JAEWJG010000428.1, from coordinate 2,232 downwards.
AAGTGCACCACCGGAGCGGTCAGTCGCAGCAGAACGGTCGAGTTGGCGCGGCCGACGCTGCGCGGGCTGACTCCCACGAGCACGAACGACACCGCCGTCATGATGATCGCCGCGAGGATCAGCGAGACCCACCACTCCTCGAAGATCTGCTCGAACGCGAGCGTCACCAGCACCGCAGCGGTCGTCTCGGCCAGAAGCCGGGTGAAGTTGATCGCGTTCAGGTACGCGCCCGGGTCCTCGGAGATAGCCTGCAGCGATCGCTTCGCTCGCGAGGTCTCGGCCAGGTCGGCGATGTCGCCGCGTGACCGGACGGCCAGAGCGGCGTCGACCGCGGCCATCAGACCGCCGAACGCCACCAGCAGGAACGCGACGATGAAGAACAGCGCCTGCAGCATCCGGTCCCCTAGCGCTGTCGGTCGTAGCGGCCGAAGCCGACGAGGATGTCGCGCTGGATCGCGAACATCTCGCGCTCCTCCGCCGGCTCGGCGTGGTCGAAGCCGAGGAGGTGGAGGATGCCGTGCGTCGTCAGCAGCAGCAGCTCGTCCTGGAGGCTGTGGCCGGCCGTCTCGGCCTGCACCTGCGCGACCTGCGGGCAGAGCACCACGTCGCCGAGGAGGCCCGCCGGGGACGGCTCCTCCTCGGTGCCGGGGCGCAGCTCGTCCATCGGGAAGCTGAGCACGTCCGTCGGACCGGGCTCGTCCATCCACTGCACGTGCAGCTGCTCCATCGCCGCCTCGTCGACGAGCACGATCGCGAGCTCGGCGTCCGGGTGGACGTGGAGGATGTCGAACGCGTACGCGGCCAGCCGCTGCAGGGCGGCCTCGTCCACCTCGATGGTCGACTCGTTGTTGATCTCGATGCTCACGGCGGCCCTTATCGTCGCTTCGGCAGGTGGTCTCGCGGGGAACCGCCGCGCCGCTCGGCGCGGTTGGCGAACTCGGCCGCCTGCTCCCGCTCGTAGTGTCGCGCCTGCTGGCGCGCGTCGTACTCGGTGTAGGCGTCGACGATCCGGCCGACGAGGCTGTGGCGCACGACGTCCTCGCTGGTGAGGCGGGCGAAGTGGATGTCGTCGATGTCGTTGAGGACGCGCGTCACCAGCCGCAGGCCGCTGGCCGCATTCGGCAGGTCGACCTGGGTGATGTCGCCGGTGACGACCATCTTGGAGTTGAAGCCGAGACGTGTGAGGAACATCTTCATCTGCTCGGGCGTCGTGTTCTGCGCCTCGTCGAGGATGATGAACGAGTCGTTCAGCGTGCGTCCGCGCATGTAGGCGAGCGGCGCGACCTCGATGGTGCCGGCCGCGAGCAGCTTCGGCACGAGGTCCGGATCCAGCATCTCGTTGAGCGCGTCGTACAGCGGACGGAGGTACGGGTCGATCTTGTCGGTCAGCGTGCCGGGCAGGTAGCCCAGCCGCTCGCCCGCCTCGACGGCCGGACGCGTCAGGATGATGCGGGTGACCTCTTTGCGCTGCAGCGCCTGCACGGCCTTCGCCATGGCGAGGTAGGTCTTGCCTGTGCCGGCCGGCCCGATCCCGAACACGATCGTGTTGTGGTCGATCGCGTCCACGTACTGGCTCTGGCCGAGCGTCTTCGGGCGGATGCTCTTGCCGCGCGCGGTCAGGATGGCCTGCCCGAGCACGTCGGACGGGCTGAGGCCCAGGTCGGTACCCAGCATCTTCGCCGAGCTGGTGACCTCGGCGGGCGAGAGGTCCTGGCCGTTGCGGACCATCTGCAGCAGTTCCTCGACGAGCCGCTGGGCGGCCGCGACCTGCGTCGCGTCGCCGCTGAGCGTGATCTCGTTGCCGCGCACGTGGACGTTCACCAGCGGGTACTGGCGCTCCAGCGTGGTGAGGAGGCGATCCTGCGGGCCGAGGAGGCGGACCATCTGGACGCCGTCGACGCTCAGGCGCGCCTCGGCGCCGGTGTTCGACGATCCCTGGGTGGGGTCAGAGCTGGGCAAGTGATCCTTCCTCGAGCTGGCCGCTCAGAACGTGTGCGTGGACGTGGAACACGGTCTGGCCCGCGCCCGCGCCGGTGTTGAAGATGAGTCGGAAGTCGCCGTCCGAGTGCTCGTCGGCGAGCTTCTGCGCGGTGGCGACGACCTCGGCGAGCAGCGCAGGGTCGCCCGCAGCGAGCTCCGCGACGTCGCGGTACTGCTCCGTCTTGGGCACGACAAGGAGGTGCACCGGCGCCTTCGGCGCGATGTCGCGGAACGCGATCACGCGCTCCGAGT
>JAEWJG010000414.1 GCA_023386675.1 Actinomycetes bacterium | reverse complement strand
GATGCGGTGTCATACCTGGGGAGGACACGCAGAAGGGCCCCGCCGCAGCGGGGCCCTTCCGGCCGGTGCTAGAGGACGTCGCCGACCTTGTGCACGCGGATGTCGTTCGTGGTGCCGGGGATCCCGGGAGGGGAACCGGAGATGATGATCACCTTGTCGCCGTCGACGGCGCGGCCGGTCGACTTGAGCGCCTCGTCCACCTGGGCGACCATCTGGTCGGTGTGGGTGACGCGGCCGACGACGAAGGACTCGACGCCCCAGAACAGCGACATGCGGCGACGCACCGACTCCTCGGGCGTGAACGCCAGGATCGGGATCTTGTTGCGCAGACGCGACATGCGGCGGGCGGACTCGCCCGACTCGGTGAAGACGCAGAGGAACTTGGCCTCGACGAAGTCGGCGACCTCCACCGCGGCCAGCGTGATCGCGCCGGACTGCGTGCGGGGGCGGGTGCCGAGCGGCTGGATGCGCTCCAGGCCGTGCTCCTCGGTCGAGGTCACGATGCGCGCCATGGTCTGCACGGTGATGGCCGGATACTCGCCGACGCTGGTCTCGCCGGAGAGCATGACCGCGTCCGCGCCGTCGAGAACGGCGTTCGCGACGTCGGAGGTCTCGGCGCGGGTCGGGACCGGGCTCGAGATCATCGACTCCAGCATCTGCGTGGCGACGATGACCGGCTTCGCCGCACGGCGGGCCAGCTCGACGGCGCGCTTCTGCACGATCGGGACCGCCTCCAGGGGCAGCTCCACGCCCAGGTCGCCGCGGGCGACCATGATGGCGTCGAACGCCTCGATGATCCCCTCCAGCGCCTCCACGGCCTGCGGCTTCTCGATCTTGGCGACGACCGGGACCTTGCGGCCCGCCTCCGCCATGATCTCGTGCACGCGCTCGATGTCGGCGGCGTTGCGCACGAACGACAGCGCGATCAGGTCGGCGCCCAGCTTGAGGCCCCAGCGGAGGTCGGCCTCGTCCTTCTCGGACAGCGCCGGGACGTTCACGGCGACGCCCGGCAGGTTGATGCCCTTGTTGTTCGAGACCGGACCGGCGACGATCACCTCGGTCGTCACGACCGGGCCGTCGACCGAGACCACGCGGACGCGGACCTTGCCGTCGTCGATGAGGAGGTAGTCACCCGGCTTGACGTCCTGCGGCAGGCCCTTGAAGGTCGTCGAGGAGATCTCCTTCGTACCGATGATGTCCTCGGTGGTGATCTTGAAGATGTCGCCCTCGGCGAGCTCGTAGGGGCCGGCCTCGAACTTGCCGAGGCGGATCTTCGGTCCCTGCAGGTCGACCAGGACGGCGACCGGCTTCCCGGCGTCGTCGGTGGCCTTGCGCACGTTGGCGTAGACCCCCTCGTGCACCTCGTAGCTGCCGTGGCTCAGGTTCATCCGGGCGACGTCAACGCCCGCGTCGATGATCGCGCGGATGTTGTCGTAGCTGGAGGTCGCCGGCCCGAGGGTCGCGACGATTTTCGCCCTTCTCATGCTTTTTCGTTTGCTCCGTGATTCTGCGCCGGGGGGCGCGTTCTTTCGTGGTGGGCGCCCGGCCTGGCGGGCAACTGCTCGGCAGGCGGGGGTCAGACGAGGATGCCGCGGTCGGTGGGACGGATCGGAGACGGCAACTGCGTCTCCCCTTCAAGATACCGGTCAACGGCCGCCGCTGCTGCACGGCCCTCGGCGATCGCCCAGACGATCAGCGACTGGCCGCGGCCCGCGTCGCCGGCGACGAAGACGCCCTCGTGGTCGGTCTGGTACTCCCCGTCGCGCGCGACGTTGCCGCGCTCGTCGAACGGCAGGCCCAGCTGCGACGAGAGGTCCTGCTGCTCCGGGCCGGTGAAGCCGAGGGCGAGGAGGACCAGGTCGGCCGGGATCTCGCGCTCGGTGCCCGCCTTCGGCACGCGGCGTCCGTCGAGGAACTCGGTCTCGGCCACCCGCAGCGCGCGGACCTCTCCGAACTCGTTCGGGATGAACTCGACGGTCGACGCGAGGTACTCGCGCTTTCCGCCCTCCTCGTGGGCCGACTGGACCTCGAACAGCGTCGGCGTCGTCGGCCAGGGCTGGTGGCCCGGGCGCTCCGCCGGGGGCTGCTTGCCGATGGCGAGGTTGGTGACGCTCGCCGCGCCCTGGCGGTGGGCCGTGCCGATGCAGTCGGCGCCGGTGTCGCCGCCGCCGAGGACGACGACGTGCTTGCCGTCCGCCGTGATCTGGTCGGCGATCTGGTCGCCGGCGCCCGCCTTGTTCTGCTGCACCAGGTACTCCATGGCGAAGTGCACGCCCGACAGCTCGCGGCCCGGGATGGGCAGGTCGCGCGGGACCATCGCGCCGGTCGCGACGACGACGGCGTCGTACCGGGCGCGCAGGTCGTCCCAGCTGATGTCGGCGCCGATGTTCACGCCGGCCCGGAAACGCGTGCCCTCGGCCATCATCTGGTTGAGGCGCGCCTCCAGGTGCTTCTTCTCCATCTTGAAGTCCGGGATGCCGTAGCGCAGCAGACCGCCGATGCGGTCATCCCGCTCGTACACCGCGACGGTGTGACCGGCGCGGGTGAGCTGCTGGGCGGCGGCGAGACCCGCGGGGCCGGAGCCGACGACCGCGACGGTCTTGCCGGTGAGGCGCTCCGGCGGATGCGGCTGCACCCAGCCGTTCTGCCACGCCTGATCGATGATAGAGACCTCGACCTGCTTGATCGTCACGGCCGGCTGGTTGATGCCGAGCACGCACGACGACTCGCACGGGGCCGGGCACAGGCGGCCGGTGAACTCCGGGAAGTTGTTGGTCGCGTGCAGGCGGTCGATCGCCTGGCGGCCCTCCCCACGCCACATCAGGTCGTTCCACTCCGGGATGAGGTTGCCCAGCGGGCAGCCGGAATGGCAGAACGGGATGCCGCAGTCCATGCAGCGGCCCGCCTGCCGGCGCAGCTGCGCCGGGTCCTGCGCCTCGTAGACCTCTTTCCAGTCCATGAGCCGCACGGAGACGGGGCGCCGCTTCGGCAGCTCCCGCTCGGTCGTCTTCAAAAAGCCCTTCGGGTCAGCCACCGGTCACCTCCAGAATCCGGGTCCACACAACATCGCCGTCGGGGTCGAGTCCCTCGTCGACGGCCTCCTGCCGCATCTGCAGCACCGCGGCGTAGTCCCGCGGGAGCACCTTCACGAACTTCGCCACCGTGGCGTCGAAGTCCTCGAGCAGACGGGTGGCGAGCGCCGATCCCGTCTCGGCTACGTGCCGCTCCAGCAGGTCGCGCACGATCTCGATGTCGGCGCTGCCGAGCGGCAGGAGCTCCAGCTCGCCGCTCGCGAGCGACTCGCGGTTCACGAGCGCCCTGTCGAGCTTGTAGACGTACGCCGCTCCGCCCGACATGCCCGCGCCGAGGTTCCGCCCGGTCTTGCCGAGGATCACCGCGAGTCCGCCCGTCATGTACTCGAGCGCGTGGTCGCCGACCCCCTCGACGACCGCGGTGGCGCCGGAGTTCCGGACGAAGAAGCGCTCGCCCACGACGCCGTTGAGGAACATGGTCCCCTGTGTCGCGCCGTAGCCG
>JAEWJG010000359.1 GCA_023386675.1 Actinomycetes bacterium | reverse complement strand
CTGGCGCTGCTGCTGCTCGACCTCGACGGGTTCAAGCAGGTCAACGACTCGCTCGGGCACCGGGTGGGGGACCGGCTGCTGGTCGAGGTGGCGCGGCGGCTCAGGGAGCGCGCCGACGCGGAGGTCGGGCGGCTCGGCGGCGACGAGTTCGCGGTGGTCGTGCCGCACCTGCGCGACGTCGCCGAGGCCCGGGCGCGCGCGGAGGAGATCATGGAGGCGTTGCGGGAGCCGGTGCTGCTGGACGGGCTGCCGATCGACGTCGGCGGGTCGGTGGGGGTCGCGGTGTACCCGGAGCACGGCACCGACTTCGCCGAGCTGATGCAGCACGCCGACGTCGCCATGTACGACGCGAAGGGCCGCGGCGACAACCTCGCCGTCTACGCGCCCGAGTCGGACCACAACTCCCCGGAGCGGCTCAGCCTGCTCGCGGACCTGCGCAAGGCGCTGGAGAACCCCGGGGACACGAGCATCGCGCTGTACTACCAGCCGCAGGTGGAGCTGGCGACCGGCGAGGTCGTCGGGTTGGAGGCGCTGCTGCGCTGGCAGCACCCCGTACGGGGGCCGGTCGACCCGGAGGAGCTGATCAAGGTCGCCGAGCACAGCTCGGTGATGCGGCTGCTGACGTTCCGGGTGATCGACGAGGTGGTCGACCAGCTCGCCGCGTGGGGCGAGGCCGCCGGGCAGGTCCGGGTCGCGGTCAACGTGAGCGTGCGGGACCTGCACACCGGCGAGATCGCCGACCGGATCACCGCGAAGCTGCGGCAGACGGGGATCGAGCCGGAGCGGCTGGAGCTGGAGATCACGGAGAGCGCGCTGATGGCGGACCCGCGCCGGGTCCTGGCGACGCTCGCGCGGCTGGAGCGGCTCGGGATCGCGATCGCGCTGGACGACTTCGGCACCGGGTACTCCTCGATGCTGCACCTGCGCCGGCTGCCGCTCAAAGAGGTGAAGATCGACCGGTCGTTCGTGCTGGGGGTGGCGAGCGACCCCGACGACGCGGCGATCGTGCGGTCCATGATCGACCTTGCGCGGGCGCTCGGGCTGCGGATCGTGGCCGAGGGCGTCGAGGACGAGCGCACCTGGCGGATGCTCGTCGAGGCGGGCTGCGACCTGGCCCAGGGCTGGTACTTCGCCCGCCCGATGCCCCCGGAGCGCCTCCTCGACTGGTTGACGCGGCACCGGCGGTCGACCGTCGCGCACAGCAACTGACGCGGACGAAATAGACTGCGTCGAGCCGACAGTTGAAGGAGCATTGCGCCCATGGCCACCATTTCCCGCGAGGAGGTGGCGCATCTCGCGCGCCTCGCGCGGCTTGCAGTCACCGATGACGAGCTCGACACCTTCGCCGGGCAGCTCGACGTGATCCTGCAGGCCGTTGCCCAGGTGGGCGAGGTCGCCGCGGTCGACGTGCCGCCGACGTCCCACTCCGTGCCGCTGACCAACGTGTTCCGCGACGACGTGGTCGTGCCGGGGCTGACGCGCGAAGAGGCGCTGTCAGGTGCGCCCGACGCCGAGGAGAACCGCTTCCGCGTCCCGCGGATCCTGGACGAGGAGGCCTGAGCGATGTCTGACGTCACCAAGCTGACCGCGGCCGAGCTCGGCCGTAAGCTCGCCGCGAAGGAGATCTCCGCGGTCGAGGTCGCCACCGCGCACCTGGACCGCATCGACGCGGTCGAGGGCAAGGTCCACGCGTTCCTGCACGTCGACCGCGCCGGCGCGCTCGCCGACGCGAAGAAGATCGACGACGCCCGCGCCAAGGGCGACGAGGTCGGCCCGCTCGCCGGGGTGCCGATCGCGGTCAAGGACGTGATCACCACCAAGGGCGTGCCGACGACCGCGGGGTCGAAGATCCTCGAGGGCTGGCGCCCGCCGTACGACGCGACGATCACCACCCGGATGCGCGAGGCCGGGCTGGTCATGCTCGGCAAGACCAACATGGACGAGTTCGCGATGGGCTCCTCCACCGAGTACTCGGCCTACGGCCCGACGTACAACCCGTGGGACACCACCCGCATCCCGGGCGGGTCCGGTGGTGGCTCGGCCGCCGCCGTCGCCGCCTACGAGGCGCCCCTGGCGATCGGCACCGACACCGGCGGCTCGATCCGCCAGCCGGCCGCGGTCACCGGCACCGTCGGCGCGAAGCCGACGTACGGTGGCACCTCGCGCTACGGGCTGATCGCGTTCTCCAGCTCGCTGGACACCCCCGGCCCGTGCGCCCGGACCGTCGAGGACGCGGCGCTGCTGCACGCGATCATCGGCGGCCACGACCCGCGGGACTCGACGTCGATCCCGCAGCCGGTGCCCGACGTCGTGGCCGCGGCCCGGCTCGGCGCGACCGGCGACCTCAGCGGGGTCCGGCTCGGCCTGGTCAGGGAGTTCGCCGGCGACGGTGCCGAGCCCGGCGTCGCCGCTGCCTACCGGGAGTCGGTCGACGCCCTGGTCAAGCTGGGCGCCGAGGTCGTCGAGGTGTCGTGCCCGAGCTTCAAGTTCGCGCTGCCGGCGTACTACCTGATCGCG
>JAEWJG010000341.1 GCA_023386675.1 Actinomycetes bacterium | reverse complement strand
GGCGGTGTTCAGCGCGGCGAATTTGTTGTCGCCCGCGGGGATGACCGTGCCGAAGTACTCCTCGAAGAACTCGGGGTGCTCGCGCAGCGCGGTGTCGGTGTCCATGAAGATGACACCCTGCTGCTCGAGGTCTTCCCGGATCTGGTGGTAGACGACCTCGGACTCGTACTGCGCGGCGACGCCGGCGACGAGGCGCTGGCGCTCGGCCTCGGGGATGCCGAGCTTCTCGTAGGTGTTGCGGATGTCCTCCGGCAGGTCCTCCCAGCTCTGGGCCTGCTTCTCGGTGGAGCGGACGAAGTACTTGATGTTGTCGAAGTCGATCTCCGACAGATCGGCACCCCAGGTCGGCATCGGCTTGCGCTCGAAGAGCTGCAGGGCTTTCAGGCGGCGCTGGAGCATCCACTCGGGCTCGTTCTTGAGCCCGGAGATGTCTTTCACCACCTGGGGCGAGAGCCCACGACGCGCGGAAGCTCCCGCGGCGTCGGAATCCGCCCAGCCGAACTCGTACTGCCCCAGAGAGGCGAGCTCAGGCCGATCGATCAGGATGTCTGACATATCTACCTCGTTTCCTACCATTCGTAACCGGATATCAGTCCGGCTCATTCCCCTCCGGCGCGCGGCCCGAGACCGCCTGTGCGGACGTCGTGCCGTGCGGAGAGTCGTGATTGTGCGAATGGCGCAACTGCGTACCTAGACTGTTCGAGGAGACGGGCCGCCATGCGCCGCCATCGGGCACGCGCACCGAGGCGCGTTCCTCGAACCCATCAATTCTACAGGTGCGGCGAGGTAAAAACAGAGGCGCGCCTGCGCGTTGCCCGAGTATCCGCATCCCCTCCGCCGAACGAGACCCGAGACGAGACCATGAACCGCTTGATCGCCTGGCTGCCGGACCGCGTGGATGCGCGCCTCAAGGTGATCGGCTGGGTGTACCTCGTCGGGCAGGTCGTCCTGGTCGGCACGGGCGGCCTCGTCCGCCTGACGGCCAGCGGGCTCGGCTGCCCCACCTGGCCCAAGTGCACGGCGGACTCCCTCGTCAACACGCCCGAGATGGGCGTGCACGGGATCATCGAGTTCGGCAACCGCGTGCTCAGCGTCCTGCTCGGCCTCGTCGCGATCGTCGCCTTCGTCGCGATCCTGCGGCTGCGGAAGCAGCGGCCCGACCTGTTCTGGCTGACCTTGATCGCCGGCCTCGGCATCCCCGCCCAGGCGGTCGTCGGCGGCCTGAGCGTTCTCAGCGGGCTGAACCCGTACGTCGTGGGCTTCCACTTCGTCGTGTCGATCGCGCTCGTCGGGCTGTGCACGGCGTTCGTGTTCCGTCTCTACGCCGTACCGGGGCCGCGCGTCCGCGCCGTGCCCGGGTGGTTCGCGGGCGTCGCCCACCTCACCAGCGGCGTGGTGGCGCTGACGATCCTGGTCGGCATCCTCACCACCGGCAGCGGACCGCACGCGGGCGATGCGAACGCGCCGAGGAACGGCCTGAACTCGGAGATCCTGCAGCACGTCCATGCCATCCCGGCGTACGTCACCTTCGCCCTGACCGTCGTGCTGGTAATCGGGTCGTTCCGGTACCGGACGACCCGGGTGCACCTCTTCACGCGCCTGCTGCTCGCGGTCGAGTTCGCTCAGATCGCCGTGGGTCTCATCCAGGCGAACACCGGGCTGCCGGGCATCCTCGTCGGCGTGCACATGATGCTCGCCGCGCTGCTGGCCTCCGCCATGACCGCGGTCGTGTTGGCGCTGAAGGCGCCGGCGTCGCTGCTCGACGTCACCGCCGGCTCAGAAGCGGACGTCGTCGCGGTGTAGGGTCCCGACGCGCGCCTCGCGGTGATCGCCGTGGAGCTCGACCACGGTGCGCAGGCCCGCGCGGAAGTCGAAGCCGACCGCGTCGGCGAGCCGCCGGCTCGTCTCGTTGCCCGGCACATACTCCCAATTGAGCCTCTCGAACGCCAGACCCCCCGGGTCGAGCGCGTGCCGCGTCACCGCCCCCAGGGCCTCCCGCATGTAGCCACGCCCGCGCGCCCACGGCCCTGACCAGCACCCGAGAGACGCGGACCCCGCCCGGTCGTCGCGCCGCACCTCGAGCGCGCCGAGCATCCGCCCGCCCGTGCTCAGGTGCAGCGCCCATACCGTGTACCGGCGACTCGCGAGCCCGTGCGGGCAGTACGAGCGTACGAAGAACTCCGCGCTCTCGCGCGTGTACGGCACGGGCAGGGGCACCCAGGCGCGCGTCTCCGCGTCCTGGCAGGCGTCCAGCACGTCCGGGATGTCGATCTCTCCCGGCTGATCGAGCACGAGCCGGGGCGTCAGCAGGCGGGCGGTCAGCAGCGGTGCCGTCATGCGCACATGCTAGGCGCGCGAGCGGCCGTGCGCCACAGGATGCTGACGAAAGCTCAGAAGGGCAGCAGCGGGTCGATCGCGACCGCGAGGAAGATGAGCGTCAGATACGCGATCGAGCCGTGGAAGACGCGCATCGGCGAGACGCTCTCGTGCCGGATCGCCAGGTTGTACAGGCGGTGCGACTCGTAGATGAACCAGCCGCCGGCGACCAGCGCGACGGCGGTGTACAGCAGTCCCATGTGCCCGACCGGGATGAGCAGCAGCGAGCAGGCCACCATGGCCCACGCGTACAGGATGACCTGCAGGCCGACCACCGCGCGGCCGCGGACCACCGCGAGCATCGGGACGCCCGCCTCCTGATAGTCCGAGCGGTACTTCATCGACAGCGGCCAGTAGTGCGGCGGCGTCCAGAGGAAGATGATGCCGAACAGGATGAACGGCGCCCAGTCGAGCGACCCGGTCACCGCGGCCCAGCCGATCAGCACGGGCATGCAGCCGGCGACGCCGCCCCACACGATGTTCTGAGGAGTGCGGCGCTTGAGGATCAGCGTGTAGAAGACCACGTAGAGCAGGATGGCCGCGACCGACAGGCCGGCGGCGAGCCAGTTCGTGAAGAAGCCGAGCACCAGGACGGACGCGATGCCGAGCGCCCACGCGAAGACGAGCGCCTCGCGGTCGGACAGCTCCCCCGTCACCAGCGGACGGTTCTTGGTACGGCGCATCACGCGGTCGATGTCGCGGTCGATGTAGCAGTTGAAGGCACCGGCCGAGCCCGCGCTCATGTAGCCGCCGACGACCGTCGCGAGCACGAGCCACAGGCTCGGGATGCCGTTCGCGGCGAGGATCATCGTGGGGACCGTCGTCACCAGCAGCAGCTCGACGACCCGCGGCTTGGTGAGCGCGAAGTACGCCTTCACCTTGCGAGCGACGCCGATGCGGCCCGGTTCGACACGGCTCTCTACAGCGACGTCCATTGCTCCTCGGTGGTTCTTGATGGTGTCCGGCGGATCCGCCCGGTCCAGTCTACGACACGCTGTAGAGGTGTAGTCCGGCGGTACCCCGAACGGGTCACTGGCACAACCACCTGGGGGAACACCCCATGTTTCCAGCGCGTTACCTATACTGGGAGGTGCTCGCCAGCCGACGCCCTCGCGGCGCGGCGCCGATGACGTCCACGGCGCGCACTACCTCAACCGGTGCGGGTTCCACGACGACCCTCACCATTTCTACGAAGGGTCAGTTTTCAACGTGGCAGCACTGCAGTGGGATCCCATTGACAACAAGGCGGTAGACACGGCTCGCGTTCTCGCGGCCGACGCGGTGGAGAAGGTGGGCAACGGTCATCCCGGCACCGCCATGAGCCTCGCCCCCGCCGCCTACCTGCTCTTCCAGAAGGTGATGCGCCGCGACCCGAAGGACCAGCACTGGCTCGGCCGCGACCGGTTCATCCTCTCGGCCGGCCACTCGTCGCTGACCCAGTACATCCAGCTCTACCTGGGCGGGTACGGCCTTGAGCTCGACGATCTGAAGAAGCTCCGCACCTGGGGCTCCCTCACCCCGGGCCACCCCGAGTACGGACACACCGACGGCGTGGAGATCACCACCGGACCTCTCGGTCAGGGCATCTCCTCCGCCGTCGGTTTCGCTTATGCGCAGCGTTTCGAGCGCGGTCTGTTCGATCCGGACGCCGCGCCGGGCACCAGCCCGTTCGACCACCACATCTACGTGATCGCGTCGGACGGCGACCTGGAGGAGGGCGTCAGCTCCGAGGCCTCGTCGCTCGCCGGGCACCAGGAGCTCGGCAACCTCATCGCGATCTACGACAGCAACCAGATCTCGATCGAGGACGACACCGACATCGCCTTCACGGAGGACGTCAAGGCGCGCTACGAGGCGTACCACTGGGATGTCCAGGTCGTCGACTGGAAGAAGACCGGCGTCTACCAGGAGGACGTCGAGGAGCTCTACACGGCCATCGAGAACGCCAAGGCCGTCACCGACAAGCCGTCGCTGATCATCCTGAAGACGATCATCGGCTGGCCGTCGCCGAAGAAGCAGAACACCGGCAAGATCCACGGTTCCGCGCTGGGCGCCGACGAGCTGCGCGCCGTCAAGGAGGTGCTCGGCTTCGACCCGGAGCAGACCTTCGAGGTCGCCGACGAGGTCATCGAGCACACCCGCAAGGCGATCGAACGGGGCGCCGAGGAGCGCGCCGAGTGGCAGAAGGGCTTCGACGCCTGGGCGTCGGCAAACCCCGAGCGCAAGGAGCTGCTCGACCGCCTGCTGTCGGGCGAGGCGCCCGACCTCGAGAGCGTCATCCCCGTCTTCGAGCCGGGCAAGGACGTCTCCACTCGCGCCGCGAGCGGCAAGGTTCTCAACGCCATCGCCCCGGCCATGCCCGAGCTGTGGGGCGGCTCCGCCGACCTCGCCGAGTCGAACAACACGACGATCGAGAGCGCCGCGTCGTTCGTGCCGGCCGAGCGCTCGACGCACGAGTGGACGGGCAACCCCTACGGCCGCGTGCTGCACTTCGGCATCCGCGAGCACGCGATGGCCGCGATCATCAACGGCATCGTGCTGCACGGCCCGACCCGCCCGTTCGGCGGGACGTTCCTGATCTTCAGCGACTACCAGCGGCCTTCGCTCCGCCTGTCGGCGCTGATGAACATCCCGTCGATCTTCGTCTGGACGCACGACTCGGTCGCCCTCGGCGAGGACGGCCCCACGCACCAGCCGATCGAGCAGCTGTCGACGCTGCGCGCCATCCCGAACTTCTCGGTGGTCCGCCCCGGCGACGCCAACGAGGTCGCCTGGGCGTGGAAGACCATCCTCGAGCGCCGCCAGGGCCCGGCCGGAATCGCGCTGACCCGTCAGAACATCCCGGTGTTCGAGCGCGGCGAGGGCGACGCGGAGGGCGACACCCTCGCGTCGGCCAAGAACGTCGCCAAGGGCGCGTACATCCTGGCCGAGGCGCCGGGCGGCACCCCCGACCTGATCTTCATCGCGACCGGCTCCGAGGTGCAGATCGCGCTCGAGGCCCGCGAGGTGCTGCGCGGCGAGGGCATCAACGCCCGCGTCGTGTCCGCCCCGAGCCTGGAGTGGTTCGCCGAGCAGCCTGCCGAGTACCAGGAGAAGGTGCTCCCCAGCGAGATCAAGGCGCGCGTCTCGATCGAGGCCGGCCTCGCGCTCGCCTGGGACAAGATCGTCGGAGACCACGGCCGGAGCGTCTCGATCGAGCACTTCGGTGCCTCGGCCGACTACAAGACCCTGTTCCGCGAGTTCGGCATGACCACCGAGCACGCGGTGTCCGCCGCCAAGGAATCGCTCGCGTCGCTCTGAGCGCGGGCCCCGAAGGCAATAGAAGAGAAATTGCGGAGATAGAAAAAATGACTGACACACACTCCACCACCCAGACCCCCACCGCCGCCCTGTCGGCCGCGGGCGTCAGCATCTGGCTGGACGACCTCTCCCGTGAACGCATCAACTCCGGCGGCCTGCAGAAGCTGATCGCCGAGAAGAACGTCGTCGGCGTCACCACGAACCCGACGATCTTCGCCGCCGCCCTCTCCAAGGGCGAGGTGTACGACGAGCAGGTCCGCCAGCTCGCCGCCGCCGGCGTCTCGGTCGACGACGCGATCTTCGAGATCACCACCGACGACGTCGCCAACGCGAGCGACATCTTCCACGAGGTGTTCGAGCGCAGCAACGGCGTCGACGGCCGCGTCTCCATCGAGGTCGCCCCGGGGCTCGCCCACGACACGCAGGCCACCATCCACGCCGCCAAGAAGCTCTCGGACAAGATCCAGAAGCAGAACGTGATGATCAAGATCCCCGCCACGGTGGAGGGTCTGGAGGCCATCACCGAGACGATCGCAGCGGGCATCAGCGTCAACGTGACCCTGATCTTCAGCCTCGAGCGCTACCGCGAGGTCATCAACGCCTACCTCACCGGCCTCGAGAAGGCCAAGGAGGCGGGCATCGACCTCTCCGGCATCCACTCGGTCGCCTCGTTCTTCGTCTCCCGCGTCGACACCGAGGTGGACAAGCGCCTCTCGGCGATCGGCACGGATGAGGCGGAGGCCCTCAAGAGCAAGGCCGGCATCGCCAACGCCCGCCTCGCCTACGAGGTGTATGAGCAGGCCTTCGCCACCGAGCGCGCGAAGCTCCTCATCGAGGCCGGCGCGAACGAGCAGCGTCCGCTGTGGGCCTCCACCGGCGTCAAGGACCCGAGCCTCCCCGACACGCTCTACGTCGAGGCGCTCGTCGCTCCCAACACGGTCAACACCATGCCGGAGAAGACCCTCGACGCCACCTTCGACCACGGCAACATCACCGGCGACACCGTCACGGGCAGCTACGCCGAGTCGAACGACGTCCTCAACAAGCTCGCCGACCTCGGCATCAGCTACGACGAGGTCACCGAGCTCCTGGAGCGCGAGGGCGTCGACAAGTTCGTCGTCTCGTGGGACGAGCTCGTCGAGACTGTGAAGAACGCCCTCGAGGGAGCCGCCAAGTGACGTTCCGCATCCACGTCACCGGTCCGGCGGCCGAGGCCGTCCGCACCGTCGTGCCCCAGTTGGTCGCCGACAAGGTCGCGTCGGGCATCACCGCCCAGGACCCGGCCCTCTGGGGCCCGGACGCCGAAGCCGAGGCGAGCAAGCGCCTGGGCTGGACCGAGGCGGTCGCCATCTCTCGTCCGCTCGTGCCCGAGATCGTCGCCCTGCGCGACGAGTTGCACGCCAAGGGCGTCAACCACATCGTGCTCGGCGGCATGGGCGGCTCGTCGCTCGCGCCGGAGGTCATCACCCGGACGGCCGAGGCCGAGCTGACGGTGCTCGACTCGACCGACCCGGGCCAGGTGCTCGCCGCGCTGCGCGACCGGCTGGAGGCGACCGCGGTCGTCATCTCGTCGAAGTCGGGCTCCACGCTCGAGACGGACAGCCAGCGCCGCGTGTACGAGAAGTGGTTCCAGGATGCGGGCATCGACCCGCGCGAGCGCATCGTGGTCGTCACCGACCCCGGCTCGCCGCTGGACCAGTCCGCCCGCGAGGCCGGCTACCGCGTCTTCAACGCCGACCCGAACGTCGGCGGCCGCTACTCGGCGCTGACCGCGTTCGGCCTAGTGCCCTCGGGCCTCGCCGGCGTCGACATCTCCGAGCTGCTCGACGAGGCAGAGGCAACGCAGATCGAGCTCGCCGTCGACAACGAGCAGAACCCAGGCCTCGTCCTGGGCGCCGCGATCGCCGGCACGAGCCCGCTCAAGGACAAGCTCGGTATCGTCTCGGACGGCACCCACATCGTCGGCTTCGCCGACTGGGCAGAGCAGCTGATCGCCGAGTCCACCGGCAAGGAGGGCACCGGCCTGCTGCCGGTCGTACTCGACACGCTCGCACCCGAGCTCACGTCGAAGCCCGCCGACCTGCAGGTCGTCCGCCTCGTCGCCAACGCGGAGGCGCACCACCTGTTCCCGGCCGACCGGCACGAGGGCGAGATCCTCGTGTCCGGCAGCCTCGGCGCGCAGATCCTCGTCTGGGAGTACGCCGTCGCCGTCGCGGGGCGCCTTCTCGGGATCAACCCGTTCGACCAGCCGGACGTGGAGGCCGCGAAGGTCGCCGCGCGCGCCCTGCTCGACAACCGCCCGGAGCCCGCCGCTCCCGCGTTCACCGCGGGCGGCGTCGAGGTCCGGACCACCGGGTCCTTCCTCGGCGACGCGAACACCCTCGACGCCGCGGTGGACGCGCTGCTCGCGCAGCTCGGCCCGGACGGCTACGTCGCGGTGCAGGCCTACGTCGACCGGCTCGCCCTCCCCCAGCTCGCGGGCCTCCGCGACCTGCTGGCGGCCAAGGCGAACCGCCCCGTCACCTTCGGCTGGGGTCCGCGCTTCCTGCACTCCACCGGGCAGTTCCACAAGGGCGGTCCGGCGGTAGGCGTGTTCCTGCAGATCACGGCGACGGCACCGGAGGACCTCGAGATCCCCGGCCGTCCCTTCACCTTCGGCCAGCTCATCCAGGCCCAGGCCGCCGGCGACGCGAGCGTCCTCGGCGAGCACGGCCGCCCGGTGCTGACCCTGACGCTCACGAACCCCGAGGCGGATGTCGTCTCGCTGTTCGAAGCCGTCAACTGAGCCCTCGATAAAGGAGATCAGACACTTGTCACCGGTGGAGATCACCCCGGAGTTCAACCCGCTGCGGTTGCCCTCCGACCGCCGACTGAATCGCATCGCGGGGCCCAGCAGCCTCATCATCTTCGGAGTGACGGGTGACCTGTCGCGCAAGAAGCTGATGCCCGCGGTGTACGACCTCGCGAACCGCGGCCTGCTGCCGCCCGGGTTCTCCCTCGTCGGGTTCGCCCGGCGCGACTGGGAGGACCAGGACTTCGAGAAGGTCGTCTACGACGCGGTCAAGCAGTACGCACGCACGCCGTTCGACGACGACGTATGGCAGCAGCTCGCGCAGGGCATCCGCTTCGTGCCGGGAGAGTTCGACGACGACGACGCGTTCAAGCGTCTCAAGGACACCGTCGAGCAGCTGGACGCCGAGCGCGGAACCATGGGCAACCACGCGTTCTACCTGTCCATCCCGCCGAAGGCCTTCCCGATCGTCACCGAGCAGCTGAAGCGATCCGGCCTCGCCGACCAGTCCGGCGAGGGCTGGCGGCGCGTCGTCATCGAGAAGCCGTTCGGCCACGACCTGCAGTCCGCCCGCGAGCTGAACGCCGTCGTCGAGACGGTGTTCCCGCCCGACTCGGTGTTCCGCATCGACCACTACCTCGGCAAGGAGACGGTCCAGAACATCCTGGCGCTGCGCTTCGCGAACGAGCTGTACGAGCCGATCTGGAACGCCAACTACGTCGACCACGTCCAGATCACCATGGCCGAGGACATCGGCGTGGGCGGCCGGGCCGGGTACTACGACGGCATCGGCGCGGCACGCGACGTCATCCAGAACCACCTGCTCCAGCTGCTCGCGCTCACCGCGATGGAGGAGCCCATCTCGTTCAACGCCGCGGACCTCCGCGCAGAGAAGGAGAAGGTGCTCGCCGCCGTCCGGCTGCCGAAGGACCTCTCGACGTCGACGGCGCGCGGCCAGTACGGCAGCGGCTGGCAGGGCGGCGAGAAGGTCGTCGGCTTCCTCGAGGAGGACGGGATGAACCCGCACTCCACGACGGAGACGTACGCGGCGATCAAGCTGGACATCGGCACCCGACGCTGGGCGGGCGTCCCGTTCTACCTGCGCGCGGGCAAGCGCCTGGGCCGTCGGGTCACCGAGATCGCGGTCGTGTTCAAGCGCGCGCCGCAGCAGCTCTTCGCGGAGTCGCAGACCAGCGCGCTCGGCCAGAACGCGCTCGTCATCCGCGTGCAGCCCGACGAGGGTGTGACCATCCGCTTCGGCTCGAAGGTCCCCGGCGCCGGCATGCAGGTGCGCGACGTGAGCATGGACTTCGGCTACGGCCACGCCTTCACCGAGGCGAGCCCGGAGGCGTACGAACGGCTCATCCTGGATGTGCTGCTCGGCGACCCGCCGCTGTTCCCCCGCCACGAGGAGGTCGAGCTGTCCTGGAAGATCCTCGACCCGATCGAGGAGTTCTGGGCCACGCAGGGCCAACCCGAGCAGTACCGCCCCGGAACCTGGGGCCCGAAGTCGGCCGACGAGCTCCTGGAGCGCGACGGCCGCGTTTGGAGGCGTCCATGATCGTCGACCTTCCCGCGACGAGCGTCAGCAACATCTCGAAGGCCCTGGTCAAGATCCGCGAGGAGGGCGGCGCTGTCGCTCTCGGCCGCGTGCTCACCCTGATCATCGCCACCCACCTCGGGCAGGAGGAGGAGGCCATCGAGGCCGCCAACGACGCCTCCCGCGAGCACCCGATGCGCGTCATCGTGGTCTCGACCGAGGAGGACGACGAGCGCAAGAAGGGCGAAGCACGACTCGACGCGCAGATCCGCGTCGGCGGCGACGCCGGGGCCAGCGAGGTCATCGTGCTCCGCGCCTACGGCGAGACCGCGAGCGACGAGGAGGGACTGGTCACCGGCCTGCTCCTCCCCGACGCGCCGGTCGTGGTCTGGTGGCCGGGGATCGCGCCCGAGAAGGCGTCGCACTCCCCGCTCGGTCGCATCGCGACCCGCCGCATCACCGACGCCTCCGCGCAGCCGAACCCGCAGGACTTCCTGTTCCACCTCGGCAAGACGTACGCGCCGGGCGACACGGACTTCGCGTGGACGCGCCTCACCCTGTGGCGCGCCCAGCTCGCAGCCGTGCTCGACCAGCCTCCGTACGAGCCGATCACCTCCGTCGAGGTGGCCGGCGCCGCGGACTCGCCCTCCACTCTCCTCCTCGCCGGATGGCTGCGACTGCAGCTGCAGGTGCCTGTGCAGTACGACCTCGCCTCGCGCAAGATCGGCTCCGGCGGCATCCACGGCGTGAAGATGGTGCGCGACTCCGGCGTCATCGAGCTGGAGCGCGAGATCCCGAACGTCGCCCGCCTGTCGCAGCCCGGACAGCCCACGCACGACCTCGCCCTGCCGCGCCGCAACCTGCGCGACTGCCTGGCCGAGGAGTTGCGTAGGCTGGACCCGGACGACCTCTACGGCGAGGTGATCACGAAGGGTCTCGAACTGCTGGAGACCTCTGACGAAGGAGCAGGCGCCAGGGCATGACGAACGAACGGCGGGTGCTCGTTCACCCGGACAAGGAGGCTCTGGCCGCGTCGGTGGCCGCGCGCTTCCTCACCAAGACGATCGACATCCTCGACGACCTCGGGCGCGCGAACATCGCGCTGACCGGGGGGACGATGGGCATCGCGGTGCTGGAGGCGGTCAACGCCTCCCCCGCTCGTGACACCATCGACTGGTCGAAGGTGCACTTCTGGTGGGGTGACGAGCGGTTCGTGCCGCGGGACGACCCCGACCGGAACGAGCGCCAGGCACGCGAGGCCCTGCTGGACCACATCGCCGTGCCGCCGGAGAACGTCCACCCGTTCCCCGCGTCCGACGAGATCCCGGACATCGACGAGGCGGCGCGCGTGTACGCGGCAGAGCTCGAGGCGTTCGGGCACGAGGGATGGCCGGTGCCGAAGTTCGACATCACCTTCCTCGGCGTCGGCCCGGACGGCCACATCGCGTCGCTGTTCCCGGATCGCGCGGGCATCCGCGAGGACAAGGCCTCGGTGATCGCCGAGCGCGATTCGCCGAAGCCGCCGCCGCAGCGGCTGAGCCTCACCCGTCCGGTGATCAACTCCTCCGACCGCATCTGGCTGGTGCTCGCCGGTAGCGACAAGGCGAGCGCCCTCGGCCTCGCCCTCGCTGGTGCGAGCTACACCGAGGTGCCGGTCGCGGGCGCCAAGGGCCGCAAGCGCACCGTGTTCTTCGTGGACAAGGACGCCGCGGTGGATGTGCCCGAGCAGCTGATCGCGCCGAGCTACTGACCCGCGCCACGAAGGCCCCGTCGACTCCGGTCTGCGGGGCCTTCGGCGTTCACGGGATTCGTCACGTGGAGGCGCGGACGCGCTCGCGGAGCATGGCGAGCCGCGTGCAGGGCGCTCCGGTGAGCGGGCCGCGGCTGCGGATGGCGAGTCTGTCGCGGCCGGCGGTGGAGACGCCGCGGTCGAACGCGTGCGTCAGCAGATGCAGGTAGAACGCGAGCAGCCGCGACGTCTCGTCCCGCACTTCTGCATCGCGTCCGGCCAGGTCCAACTCGTCGACCCAGCGCTGGAGTTCGGCGAACCGCACGCGGAGCCGTAGGCTCCGCCGGGCGTCCACGGCGACGAGCGGGGCGCCGTCCTCGTAGCGCGTGAGCAGCAGCTCCGCATCCTCGGCGCAGCCCACCGCCTCCTCCAGCAGCGCGACCAGACCGGCCCGGGCGACCTCGTCGCCGAGGGCGCGGGGAATTCCCGCCCGGTCGTCATGCGGCCCGCGCATCCGCCGCCTCCTCACCCTGGCACGGTGGTCTGGCACGCAGTCTAGCCGCACGACGAAGGCCGTCCACCCATGGGGTGAACGGCCTCCGTACGAGAGTCTCGTCAGTTCGTGGTCGGGCGACCCCGGCGCGCGCGCAGCTGGTTGAGGGCGTCCTCGAGCAGCTGCTCGGCCTCCTCTTCGCTGCGGCGCTCCTTCACGTACGCGAGGTGCGTCTTGTACGGCTCGGTCTTGGCCACCGACGGCGGGTTCTCCTTGTCGCGGCCGGCCGGCAGACCGGTCGACGGCGAGTCGATGACGTCGGGGATCTCCTCCTCGGGGAGGTTCGCGGCGAAGTAGCGGACGGTCTCGTTGCCGAGCGCGTCCCAGTACGAGATGGCGATGCGCTCCGCGTGGAAACCGCGGTCCTGCTCCCCCATGGGGCCCGCGCCGACGCGCGAACCGCGGATTGCACTTCCTCCGGAAGCCATAGTGTTTCCCCTCTTCCCAGCGCTACGCGCTGAACTTGGTGATCAGGCCCAGGACGACGATGCAGGTGATCCAGATGAGCCCGAGGATGACCGTGATGCGGTTGAGGTTGCGCTCCGCGACACCCGAGGCGCCGAGGTTGGAGGTGACGCCGCCGCCGAACATGTCGGAGAGGCCACCGCCGCGGCCCTTGTGCAGGAGGATGAGCAGCGTCAGCAGGAGGCTGGTGATGCCCAGCAGCACCTGCAGGACGACCTGGAGAATGAGCACACGGAACCTTTCGGGAAGCGACCGGACTGAGCCCGGGGAAACACCAACGACCAGTATAACGCGAGGGCCGCTCAGAGACCGACGTGCTTCTGATACCGCACGATCGCGGCGAACTCGTTCACGTCGAGGCTCGCGCCGCCGACCAGCGCGCCGTCCACATTGGGCTCGCGCATGAAGCCGGCGATGTTGCCCGACTTCACGGAACCGCCGTAGAGGATGCGCGTCTTGGCCGCCACGTCGTCGCCCAGCACCTCGGCGATCACGCCACGCAGCGCGGCACACACCTGCTCCGCCTGTTCCGGCGTCGCCGCCTGGCCGGATCCGATCGCCCAGACCGGCTCGTAGGCCACCACGATGTCGGCGGCGGAATCGACCTTGGAGAGCGCAGCGCGCAGCTGCGCCACCGGCACGGCGCTGGCGCCGTGGACCTCGAGGTCCTCCGCCGTCTCACCGACGCAGATGATCGGCGCGATGTTGTGCTTGAGGGATGCGGCCACCTTCGCGGCCACCTGCTCGTCCGTCTCGCCGTGCAGCGTGCGCCGCTCGGAGTGACCGATGATGACGTAGCGGGTCTCCAGCGCCTCCAGGAAGGCAGCGGAGATCTCGCCGGTGTAGGCGCCCGACTCGTGCTCGGAGACGTCCTGGCCGCCGAAGGCGAGGGGCAGCTTGTCTGCGGAGATCAGAGTCTGGACGCTGCGCAGGTCGGTGAACGGGGGGAACACCGCGACCTCGACCGCGGAGAAGTCGTGGTTCGCGTCCTTCAGCGTCCACGCCAGCTTCTGCACGAAGGCGATCGCCTGGAGGTGGTCCAGGTTCATCTTCCAGTTGCCGGCGATGAGCGGCACACGCCGCACCGAGGGGCTCACTGCTGCCATCCGAGGACCTCCAGTCCGGGGAGTCGTTTGCCCTCGAGGAACTCGAGGCTCGCGCCCCCGCCCGTCGAGATGTGACCGAACTGGTCGTCGCGGAAGCCGAGCGCACGGACGGCCGCGGCCGAGTCGCCGCCGCCGACGACGCTCAGGCCGTCGACCTCGGTCAGCGCCTGCGCGACCGCCTTGGTGCCCGCCGCGAACGGAGCGAGCTCGAACACGCCCATGGGGCCGTTCCAGAACACCGTCTTCGCGCCGCGGACGTACTCGGAGAAGAGCTCGGCGGTCTCGGGGCCGATGTCGAGCCCGAGGCCCTTCTCGCCCCACTCGGTGTCTTCGATCGCGTCGATCGGGCGCACCACGTGCTCCGCGTCCGCACCGAACTTCGAGGCCACCACCACGTCGCGCGGGAGCACCAGCTCGACGCCCAGCTCCTCGGCCTTGGCCAGGTAGCCCTTCACGGTGTCGATCTGGTCGGCCTCGAGCAGGCTGGAGCCTACCTTGTGGCCCTGAGCAGCGAGGAAGGTGAACAGCATCCCGCCGCCGATGAGCAGCGAGTTCACCTTCGGCAGGAGGTGGCCGATCACGCCGAGCTTGTCGGAGACCTTCGACCCGCCGAGCACGACCGCGTACGGCCGCTCCGGGTTCTCGGTCAGCCGGTCGAGCACCTCGAGCTCGGCCTGGATCAGCGTCCCCGCCGCGCTGGGCAGGAGCTGCGCGAGCTCGTAGACGCTCGCCTGCTTGCGGTGGACGACGCCGAAGCCGTCGGAGACGAACGCGTCGCCGAACGCGGCCAGCTTCTCGGCGAACGCCTTCCGCTCGGACTCGTCCTTCGCGGTCTCCCCCGGATTGAACCGGAGGTTCTCGAGCAGGGCGACATCGCCGTCCTTCAGGCCGGCCACCGCGTCCGCGGCGCCGCCGCCGACGGTGTCCTTCGCGAAGGTCACCGGCTTGCCCAGCAGCTCGGAGAGCCGCTGGGCCACCGGCGCCAGGCTGTACTTCGCATCGGGCGCGCCGTCGGGCCGCCCGAGGTGGGAGATGACGACCACCTTCGCGCCCTGATTGATCAGGGCGTTCAGGGTGGGAATCGACGCTCGCACACGTCCGTCATCCGTGATCGTCGAGCCCTCGAGGGGCACGTTCAGATCACAGCGGACGACGACACGCTTGCCGGCGAGCGAACCGAGTGAGTCGAGTGTGCGTAGCGTCACGTCGGTTCCCTGTCGTTAGAGGCGCTCGGCCACGTACTCGGTCAGGTCGACCAGACGGTTGGAGTAGCCCCACTCGTTGTCGTACCAGCTCGAGAGCTTGACCTGGTCGCCGATGACGCGCAGCAGACCGGAGTCGAAGATCGACGAGTGCGGGTCGGACACGATGTCGCTCGAGACGATCTCGTCCTCGGTGTACTTCAGGATGCCCTTGAGCGGACCCTCGGCGGCCTTCTTGTAGGCGGCCTTCACCTCGTCGACCGTGACCGGGCGGGAGGCGGTGACCGTGAGGTCCGTGATGGAGCCGGTGGGCACCGGGACGCGGAGGGCGAAGCCGTCGAGCTTGCCCTTCAGCTCGGGGAGCACCAGGCCGATGGCCTTCGCTGCGCCGGTCGAGGTCGGCACGATGTTGATCGCGGCGGCGCGGGCGCGGCGGAGGTCGGAGTGCGGGCCGTCCTGGAGGTTCTGGTCGGCGGTGTAGGCGTGGACCGTGGTCATCAGACCGCGCTCGATGCCGAACTCGTCGTTGAACACCTTGGCCAGCGGCGCGAGGCAGTTCGTGGTGCACGACGCGTTGGAGATGATGTTGTCGGTCTCCGGGTTGTACAGGTGCTCGTTCACGCCCATGACGAACGTGGCGTCCTCACCGGTGGCCGGTGCGGAGATGATGACCTTCTTGGCGCCCGCCTCGATGTGCTTGCGCGCGTCGTCGGCCTTGGTGAAGCGGCCGGTCGACTCGATGACGATGTCGACGCCCAGGTCGCCCCAGCCGAGGTTGGCGGGGTCGCGCTCCGCGAGGACCTTGATCGGCTTGCCGTTCACGACGATGTTGTCGCCGTCGAGCTCCACGGTGGCGTCGAGACGGCCCGTGATCGAGTCGTACTTGAGCAGGTGCGCGAGCGTCTTGTTGTCGGTGAGGTCGTTGACCGCGACGATCTCGAGGTCGCTGCCCTTCGCCAGGGCGGCGCGCAGGTAGTTACGACCAATGCGACCGAATCCGTTGATTCCGATCTTTACGGACACAGATGTCTCCAGTTACTCGATGGGCGCCGCACGGCGCGCTTTGGTGGGTGGTAATTGCGGACGTCGGCGTCCCGGGAGGCTCCCTCCCGGGACGCCATCCTGCTTACGACAGTAGCAGCAGACCCGCCGTCTTCTCGCGCGCACGGAGGAAGCGGTCATTGACATCGCCCCAGTTGGTGATGTTCCAGAACGCCTTGACGTAATCGGCCTTCACGTTGACGTAGTCGAGGTAGAAGGCGTGCTCCCACATGTCGAGCATGAGGAGCGGGACGGTCGCCGCGGCGAGGTTGCCCTGGTGGTCGTACAGCTGCTCGATGATGAGCTTCTGCCCAAGCGAGTCCCACGCGAGGATCGACCAGCCGGAGCCCTGGATGCCGAGCGCCGACGCCGTGAAGTGGGCGCGGAACTTGTCGAACGACCCGAAGAACTCGTCGATCGCGGCCGCGAGCTCGCCGACCGGCTTGTCGCCGCCGTCCGGGGACAGGTTGTTCCAGAACACGGTGTGGTTGACGTGGCCGGCGAGATTGAACGCCAGGTCCTTCTGGAGCTTGTTGACGTAGGTCAGGTCGTCGGCGTCGCGGGCCTCTGCGAGCTTCGCGATGGCGGTGTTGGCGCCGTCCACGTACGTCTTGTGGTGCTTGTCGTGGTGCAGCTCCATGATCCGGCCGCTGATGTTCGGCTCGAGAGCCGAGTAGTCGTACGGCAGGTCAGGCAGCGTGTAGTCAGCCATTACTCATCTCCACTTGTGGTTGGGGTTCGACGTTTGAAAACTACACCTCGTCCAGATCGGCCGGGAGGCTCGCCTCCGTGCCGGGGATGCCCAGGTCGGAGGCGCGCTTGTCGGCCATCGCCAGGAGGCGACGGATGCGGCCGGCGACCGCGTCCTTCGTCATCGGCGGGTCGGCGTGGTGGCCGAGCTCGTCGAGGCTCGCGTCGCGGTGGGCGAGGCGCAGTTCGCCTGCGTACTGCAGGTGCTTCGGCACGTCGGGGCCGAGGATCTCGAGCGCGCGCTCGACGCGCGCGCAGGCGGCGACGGCGGCCTGCGCGGAGCGGCGCAGGTTGGCGTCGTCGAAGTTGACGAGGCGGTTGGCGTTGGCGCGCACCTCGCGGCGCTGGCGTAGCTCCTCCCAGTTGGCGACGGTCTGCGCGGCACCCATGGCGACGAGCATCGCGCTGATCGCCTCGCCGTCGCGGATGACGACACGGTGCACGCCGCGCACCTCGCGCGCCTTCGCCGCGATGCCGATGCGGCCGGCGGCGCCGACGAGCGCCATGGCCGCCTCGTTGCCCGGGCAGGTGACCTCCAGCGCCGCGGAGCGGCCGGGGTCGGTGAGCGAGCCGCTGGCGAGGAACGCCCCGCGCCACACGGCCGCGAGCTCTTCGCGGGAGCCGGTCGTGAGCCGGTTCGGGAGGCCGCGGATGGGGCGACGGCGCGCATCC
>JAEWJG010000076.1 GCA_023386675.1 Actinomycetes bacterium | reverse complement strand
GCGTCAACATCCTCGCCGCCCACCAGACCGACGTGTGCCGCCGCATCGCGACGGCCCCGCTCGCCCAGCGGTTCGACGGCGTCCCCTGGCGCCCCGCCCCGTCCGGCGCCCCGATCATCGACGGCGCGGTGGCCTGGATCGACTGCCTCCCGGTCGCGGTGCACGACGCCGGTGACCACAAGATCGCGCTCGCCGAGGTGCGGCACCTCGACACCGCGAGCACCGAACTGCCCCTGCTGTTCTTCCGCAGCGGCTACGGCAGCTTCGCGCCGCTCACCCTCACCGCCTACGACCCGGAGATGCGGCTCACCCGCCCGTTGCGCCACTTCGAGCTCATCCGCTCAATCGCGCAGGAGCTGCCCGACCACGGCCTGCGCTGCCTGGTGACCGCACCCGTCAGCGACAGCGTCGTCGTGGTCGGCCAGCTCGACCCGCCCTCCGCAACGCCCTCGGCGCAGCCCACCACGCTGGTCGGCCAGCGGCTGCCCTTCCGGCCGCACGGCCCCTCGATCTTCGAGGCGTGGGCGCCCGAACAGGAGCAGGAGGCGTGGGTGGCCCGGTTCGCTCCGGACTCGCAGGAGGCCGAGATCCAGGCCCTGGCCCGGATCCGGGAGCGCGGCTTCTCCATCGGCCTCGGAAGCGAGGGCCACCGGCGCTTCGCCGCGGCCCTCGAGCGGCTCGCCGCCGAACCCGGCACCGTGGCCAACGAAGAGCTCGACGCCCTGGTGGCCTCCCTCGACTACGAGCCCCCGGAGCTGTCCGACGAAGTCCTGGCGCAGGCACGGGTGATATCCGCGCCGGTCTTCGACAACGAAGGAAACCCGGCGCTGGCGCTCACCGTCTTCGGCTTCAAGGCACAGCCGGACGTCGTCCGCGCCGCGATCACCGCCGTCACCGCGTGCGCCGCGAGGGCAACGCGTTCGCTCGGGTCGTGATGCCGATCCGGATCCCGGGATCGTGCGGGCCCTCCGAGCCGATGTCAGCCATGTACGACCCGCCGGCTCGACGAACTTCTCGCTCTGGGTAAGGCAAGACAGCCGTGTACCGCATCGCGTTGCTGCGCTCGGGACAGGCCACGCCACACCGTCGCGAGAGGCACGCCTTCGACGACCCGCGTCACCTGCCACGCGAGGTCCCCGTCGGAGCCGGTGTCGACGACCTCCGGGGACGGCACCCCCTCAGGAAGCGCCCGGGTCACCGCGGCCTCGCGGGCGAAGCGTCCCCGGTCGCCGCGCCAGCAGATGCGCAGGACAGCCGGATCGACCTACGGAACGTAACGGCCGTTGGACGGCCGCGCGCACGATCGGCGGGAGATCCGGACGCCCGGCGATCGTGGGTGGCCGGGGATCATGGGTGGCCGGATTTTCGTTCGTCACTGCCGGGCGAGTTTGCGACGATGTGTCCGTGACAGTAGCCGGCTCCATCGAACTGATCCGCGCGCCCCAGCTGACCGACCAGGCTCCGTACGCCTACGCCGCGGTGGCCTCCGACGTCCGGCGGCTGGTGTTCACCGCCGGTGCCTGCCCGCTCGACGAGGCCGGCGCGACCGTCGCCGTTGGCGACGTGGCCGGGCAGGCCGAACAGGTGATGGCGAACCTTCGCACGGCGTTGGCGGCCGCCGGCGCCACCCTCACCGATGTGGTCAAGACGACCGTCTACGTCGCCAGCCATGACCGCACCGACCTCGTCACCGCATGGGACGTGGTCCGCCGGCACTTCGCCGACCACGATGCGCCCAGCACCCTGCTGGGGGTTGCGGTCCTAGGCTACCCCGACCAGCTCGTCGAGGTGGAAGCCGTCGCAGCGCTCCGCTGATTGAGCGCCAGTTGCCGCCCTTCGGGCCCACCGCCGAGCGCCTCTCAGCGGCAGATCCGTCCACCGGATTACGACAACGATCAACGCGGAGTACCGGGTGCGAGACGCTCCCACATTCCAGCGGCCGCGTGCCGAACGCCTGAGCGTGGCGCCGAGACGATCACCTGGATGGCACGATGAGGTGGTGCTCTGGCCGGTTCTCCTCAACACCCATCCCCGCGAGGCCAACTGGTCACTCGGCGAGCGGGTCACGACCCGTCTGAGATGGCTCGACGAACCGGAACTGCCCGACGATCTGGTACTGCACCAGGTCGTCATGCGGGCCAGCACGTTACTCGACGCCGACGGGCGCCCTTGGGCGCAGCTGGTCCAGGCTGGCAGCCTACTCGCGGTCCGGCAAGGCGATGACCGAGGCGGTGAGCTGACTCTGGACGGATGCCTGGGCTTCGACGCGTACCTCGGGCTCATCGGCGAGCTTCCCTGTACGGGAGGCGTCGTGCGGCGCGTCCGGATTTTGCACGACCTGTACGACCGGAGTACCGACGGGTGGATCCGCTGCCCCGGGCGCGTGCGGCTGACCGAGGTGCCAGACACCTCCCCAGGACGCTTGTGCGACGACTCCTCTTTCATCCAGGCGTTACCGGCCGAAGGGCAGCCCGAACCCGGCACCATCCGGTTCGTCAGCCTCACGCAGTACTTCCGCATGACCCGCGACCAGCTGCCGGCCCAGCAGTGGCAGCCCCGCGGCTTCCTCGTCGACCTCGACATCACCTCCTGAGGACCCCGCAGATGCGACGAACGCGCCGAAGATGGCTCGCGGTGCGGCGCGTAACGCGCTTCGCGGCAGATGTAGTGCGCCGCGAGGCGCCTTGTTGTATCCCC
>JAEWJG010000073.1 GCA_023386675.1 Actinomycetes bacterium | reverse complement strand
CGCGAAGAGTGCACGAAATCCGTCCGAAATCGTGCACTCTTCGCGGACTCGATGGCGGGGATCAGGCCGCGACCAGCTCCTCCTTCTCGGTGAAGTCCATCATCGGCGGCTTGCGGCGGAAGCCGCGGGTGAGCACGGCGAGGTAGATCACGCCGAGCAGCATCCACGACAGGCCGACGATGAACGTCGTGACCGTGAGCGAGGTCCACAGCCACACGGTCAGCACGAAGCCGATCGCGGGGAGCACTCCGTAGCGCACCCACTCCCCCGCCGACGGCCGCGAGCGGCCGCCCTTCGGGAACAGGTGGTGCTTGATGACCGACAGGTTCACCATCGAGAACGCGGCAAGGGCGCCGAAGGAGATCATCGTCGCCGCCTGGTCGAGCGTCAGCACCAGCGCCAGCAGCGAGACGATCGAGACCGCCACCGCGGCGACCCATGGCGTGTGGAAGCGCCGGTGCAGCGTCCCGAAGATCCGCGGAAGCACACCGTCACGGCCCATCGAGTAGATGATGCGCGACACGCTGACCTGGGTCGTCATCCCGGAGCCGAACGCGCCGACGACGTACACCGCGACGAAGAAGGAGGTCAGGAAGCTGCCTCCGACCTTCGCCATGAGGTCCACGCCCGCCGAGTCGACGTTCGCGAAGTCGTGCCAGGACGGGTAGACCAGGGCGCCGACCCACGACACGACGATGAAGATCGCGCCGCCGATCACGGTGGTGAGCACGATCGCGCGCGGGATGTCGCGCTTCGGGTTCTTCGCCTCCTCCGACAGCGTCGACACCGCGTCGAAGCCGAGGAACGACAGGGCGAGCACCGCGGCGCCCGCGAAGATCGGCCCCAGTCCGCCCGACCCGGGCAGGAACGGCTCGATGAGGCTCGGCGTGTGCGACGACGGGTTGGTCGCCAGCTCCTTGATCGCGAGCACGGCGAAGATGACGACGAGCAGGATGGACAGCGCGACGATCGCGATGTTCAGCTTGTTGACGAGGGTGATGCCGAGGACGTTGAACACCAGCACGAGCAGCAGCGACGCCAGGGCGAACACCCAGCCCGGCACATCCGGGAACTGCGTGTTCAGGTAGATGCCGATCAGCAGGAAGTTGATCATCGGCAGGAACAGGTAGTCGAGCATCAGCGTCCACCCGGTGAGGAATCCGACGTGGCCGCCGAACGTCTGCTGCGTGTACGTGTACGCCGAACCGGATACCGGGAACGCGCGCGCCATCGCGCCGTAGCTGAGCGCTGTGAACAGCATCGCGACCAGCGCGACCACGTAGGCGGACGGGAGGTGGTTGTCCGTCGTCTCGGTGACGATGCCGTAGGTGGTGAACACGGTCACCGGCGCTAGGTAGGTGAGGCCGAACAGGATGAGCGCGGTCGGGCCGAGCGCGCGCTTGAGCCGGGGCTGTGTGGCCGGCAGGTCGGTGGTGGTCATGTGGTGCTGCCTCTCTCTCGAGTGGTGCAGGGCGGGGGTGGGGGTGGGTGTATCAGCTCCGAACGGTGGCCGCGCGGCGGGCGCCGGCGACCCAGGTCCCGAGCACGCGGACGGATCGCAGGTCGTGCGGATCCACGTGGCGCGGGTCGGTGTCGAGCCAGACCAGGTCCGGGGACGACCCCGGACGCAGCTCGCCCCGGGCGGTGCGGGCGAAGGCCTGGTGGGCGACGCCGGAGGAGTACGCCTCCAGCGCGTCGGTGAGCGGGATGCGCTCGGCGGGGATCCATCCGGTGTCGGGCACGCGGGCGTCGGTCTGACGCGTGACGGCCGTCGCGACCCCTGGACGCCAGTCGGCGCTGCTGACCGGCCAGTCGCTCCCGAAGGAGACGCTCGCCGACTCGAGCAGGGTGCGGATGGGGTACTGCAGTCGTTCGCGCTCGGCGCCGATCCGCGGGATCGTCAGGTCGAGCATCATCGGGTCGAGCTGGGCCCAGAGGGGCTCGAAGTTCGCGATGACGCCGAGGCGCTCGAAGCGGGCGAGGTCGACGGGGTCGACGACCTGCACGTGGGCGATCACCGGGCGGCGGTCGCGGGCTCCGTTGACCCTCTCCACCTCCTCGAACACGTCGAGCGCGGTGCGGGCGGCGGCGTCGCCGATCGCGTGCAGGTGCAGCTGGAAGCCGAGCTTGTCGAAAGTGACGGCGGCGGCGGCGAGCTCGCGCGCATCCCAGTTCGGCAGGCCGCGGTCGCCGGGGGTGTCGGTGTAGTCGGCGAGCATGGCGGCGGTGTGGTTTTCGATCACGCCGTCGACGAAGACCTTGACCGTTCCGGCTGTGAGCAGCGGGTCGCCGAGCTCCTCGACGCGCCGGCGCGACTCCACGAAGGCGGGCACCTGGTCGCGCCAGGTGAGCGGGTCGGCCCGGAGGGCGAGGTTGACCCGGGTGGACAGGACGCCCTGGGCCGACGCGTCCAGATAGGCCTCGACCTCGGCGGGCTCGACCCAGGCGTCCTGCACCCAGGCGATGCCGAGCTCGGCGTACTCAGCGGTGGCCAGCCGCAGCGCCTCCACGCGCTCCGCGTGCGTCCGGCCCGGCTCGGCGGGGATCAGCAAGTCCACCGCGCCCGGCTCCTGCAGGATGCCGAGTGGCGCGCCGTCCTCCCGGCGCGGGATGCGGCCCAGCGCCGGCTCCGGCGTCGCTGTGTCGATGCCGGCGCGGCGGAGCGCCTCGGAGTTGACCCAGACCGTGTGGTAGTCCCAGGCCCGCAGCACCACCGGCCGGTCGGGCACGGCCTCGTCGAGCCAGCGCGCGTCGAACATGCCCTCGGGCGCGAGGGTGGCGTCGTAGCTGCCGCCGTAGATCCACTCCTGCTCGGGATGCGCGTCCGCCCACTCCTTCACACAGGCGACGATCTCAGCCACGGAGGTGCAGGCGCGGACCTGCGGGCCGAGCTTCTCGAGGCCGCCCTGCATGGGGTGCGCGTGGCCGTCGCCGAAGGCCGGGCCGAGGACGCCGCCGAGCAGATCGACTGTCTCGTCCGCGGTGCCTCGGAGGGCGAGGGCGTCGGCGCCCACCGCGATCACGCGGCCGTCCTCGACGGCCGCCGCCGAGTGCTCCGCCGCGTCTGCGCGGTAGCTCGCGAGGATCGTCCCGTTGGTGAAGACGGTCGTGGGCATGCAACCTCCATGTTACGGATAAATGAACGACGTTCTTTTATTTCGTCAGATACTAGGGTGTGATCGAGCCGGAGGGGAAGAGCATGGCCGAGATCGATCGCCCGGCGCGTCGGGCGGGGCGACCGCGGACCACCGTGCTCACCCGCGATCTCATCGCGCACGCGGCCCTGCGGCTGCTCGACGAATCCGGCGCGGACGGCTTCACGATGGCGCGGCTCGCCCAGGCGCTCCGCGTGCGGCCCAGCGCCCTCTACAACCACGTCGAGGGCAAGGAGGACGTCATCGCGGCCGTGCGGGAGCTCGTCTCCGACCGCATCGACGTCAGCGCGTTCGAGACCGAACCGTGGGATGCGGCGATGCTCGCCTGGGCCCGGTCGTACCGGGTGGCCTTCGCCGCGCATCCGCCGACCATCGCGCTGCTCGCGACCCTTCCGCTGACCGGCGCGCTGCGGACGATGCGGATGTACGACGTGGTCGTCGCGGCGATGGTGCGCGCCGGCTGGCCGGAGGCGGAGGTGCTGCCGACGATGGTCGCCGTGGAGTCGTTCATCCTCGGCTCTGCGCTCGACGCGATCGCCCCGGCCGACATGTTCGACCCGAGCGGCGCAGAGGACGAAGTGCCCGCGTTCGCCTCCGCCTACCGGGCGCGTGAGTCCGCGCTCGGCGAGGCGGCCCCGGCGGACGCGGCCTTCGAGACGGGGCTGGCCGCGTTGCTCGACGGGCTGCGCGCGCGTTTCGCGCGGCTGGAGGCTCGATCCGGCTCTCCCGCGTGAGGGGGAGGGCGCGCACACGGCCTCTGGATTTCCGCAGCCACCCCTCGTTCTGGCGGCGCTGTTCCCAGGGTCTGCGGCCGTAGACTGACCGGGATGTCCACCCTGATCTGGCTCGCCGCCGCTCTCGTCCTCGTCGGCGCGTACCCGGCGTACCGGTTCGCGCGCCGGTCGTGGCGGTTCCGTGCGACGGCGACCGTGGTGGCCGTCGTAGGCGCACAGGTGATCGGCCTCGTGCTCGTCCTGCTGGGCGTCGTGCTGCTGCCTCGGCCGGACCTGGTCGGGATGGGATGGTTCGTGCTGCTCCTCGCCGCGACCGTCGTGCCGCTCGCGATCGGGGATGTGGTGCAGTCGACCGGCCGCCGGGCGCTCCGCGTCGCGGTGGCCGCCCTCGCCGGCGTGCTCGCCGCCGGCGTGATCGGCGTCGCCGCGGCTCCGGCGTTCGCCCAGCCCGTGGTCGCTGGGCATGCCATCCCGGTCACCGAGAAGTCACTGGCGGACGGCTACGAG
>JAEWJG010000048.1 GCA_023386675.1 Actinomycetes bacterium | reverse complement strand
TCGGCCGGGACCGCAGGAATCGGTCGGTCCGCGCCCGCCCTGGGCGCCCGAGCGCGACACGCGCGAGGGCCACCGGACGTCCGAGGCTCACGAGCGCGGGCACGACGAACAGCAGGAGCGCGATGCGGGTCGTGAAGGCCCAGCGCAGGACGGTGCTCTCCGCACCGAGGAACCCGAACGACACCACGGCGTACGATCCGAGCCCCAGGAGCAGGAACGCGACGGTCAGCCGGCGAGGCCAGCGGTGGCCGCCCCGGTGGACGCGCGCGACACCGCCGAGGTAGAGCGCGGCGGCGGCGACCAGGACGACGGCAGCGGCCGGGTCGAACGACCAGGTGGTCAGGAAGACGGCGAAGGGTGGCGTGGTCGGCTCCGTTCCGGGCGGTGGGACGACCGCATCCTGCACCCATCCGCCTGGGCGGACGCCGGGACCGTGACAGTCCGTCGGCTGCAGCTTCGTCCGCATGACCGCGGTCGACTCGCTCCACAGCTCGGCGTCGGCCCGGATGACGACCAGAGTGCCGTCGACCAGTCCGGTACGGATCTGGACGCCGCGCTCGCGGGCCAGGCGGCGCACCTCCCGGCGCGTCGCGGGTACGTCGTCGCCGGGCCTGATGCGGTGGGCCGCCTGCTGCTCGGCCGTCGCCCGATCGAGCAGTCGCGCCGCCAGCTGCGCCGTCCCCATCCGCGCCTCCTCTGCTCGCCGCGAGGCTACACCCGCGGCTCCCCGATTAGGCTGGGGCCATGCACGCCGCACTCCAGTACACGTACGCCGACGACTACCTGACGGCCCGCGAGGCACTCCGTCCGGCACACCTCGCCCTCGGGTGGGAGGCGGTCGAGCGGGGCGAGCTACTGCTCGGGGGCGTGCTCGGCGAGGGCCCGTTCGACGGGCTCCTGATCTTCCAGGGCGACGACGCGGTGGCGGCGGCTGAACGCTTCGTCGCCGCCGACCCCTACGTCACCGGCGGGCTCGTCACCGCCTGGACGGTGCGCGAGTGGAAGACCGCGCTGGGGGAGACGGCGACGACGCCGGTGCGCCCGTAGCGCTACGCCGCCGACGGCACGGCGGTGGCGGGGATGCGCCCCAGCCGCACGAGAATCTCGAACCGGTCGGGGACTCCCCAATGCTCGACGATGCGTCCGTCGCGCACGCGCGCTACGTCGAACACGGTGAGCCGCACCGGCAGGCCGGTGGGAGGACCCGCGAACGGGCCCGTGTTGGTTCCGACACCCTCGGCCCGCACCCAGATCGTGTCGTCGCGCTCCACCCAGTCCTGAACCGTGAACCGGATGTCGGGGAAGGCCGTGTGGACGTCGGCCATGCACTTCTTGATGTACCGGATCGCCTCGGCGCCGGTGCCGGACATGCCGAACTGGTGCTCCACGATGTCGGGGGAGCAGAGCTCGTCGGCGACCTCGAGGCGGCCGGCCGCGAACCCTTCGTCGAGCATGCGCTCGACGATGTGCAGAGCGGTGGATGCCGCCCCTTCGGTGATCATGAGGACTCCTTCGTCTTGCATTGTCGCTGTACTCGATGCAGTGACACTGCACTCAGTACACCGGTAGTATCACTCCCGTGGAGGCGAGCGTCAAGAGCACGGGCACGACGTACCGGCAGGAGCAGGCCCTCGCGACACGCCAGCGCATCGCGTCGGCCGCGCAGCACCTGTTTGCGCGGGACGGTTACGCGGTGACGAGCATCGAGGCGATCGCCCGGGAGGCGGGCGTCGCCACCCGCACGGTGTACGCGGCCTTCGGGGCGAAGCGCGAGATCCTCAAC
This sequence comes from Actinomycetes bacterium, assembly GCA_023386675.1. GTDB lineage: Bacteria > Actinomycetota > Actinomycetes > Actinomycetales > Microbacteriaceae > Leifsonia. The sequence continues at coordinate 1,859 of JAEWJG010000048.1, read as the reverse complement.
GTGATCTGCGAACGCTGGCTGGAACGTGCGCACGCGCGTGAGCTGGCGAAGGAGGTGCTCGAAAAGCCCGACGCGACGGCACGCCTCGCGGGCGCTGCTCATTGGCTGACCGTGCTGTACTCGACCGACTTCGACGTGGTCCGGATCCTGGACAGCGCCCTGGATGAGGACCGCGAGACGCAGGAGCTGCTGCGATCCAAGCTCCGCGGGCGCAACCGCGTGATGGACAGCCTGATCGCCTCGGTCGAGCCGCTGCTCTCCGTCCCGGTGGTGGAGGCGCAGTCCGTGTACCGCGCGATGGCGGCGAGCGGCGTCTACCAGGAACTGGTGGTCGACTCCGGGTGGACACCGGAGCGGTTCGAGCGCTGGCTGCGCGGCGTGCTCTCGTCGCAGCTGCTCTGACCCTCCCTGCATTTCCAGGATACCGGCCGGGCGGGGGCTTGCTGCAAGGCCCCGGTGAGGCACCAGAATGGTCGCTCCACGGAACGAGGGGAGCGATGTGTACGACGTGATCATCAGCGGGGGCGGCCCGACGGGGACGATGCTGGCGGCCGAGCTGCGGCTGCACGGCGTCGACGTGCTGGTGCTGGAGCGGGACGCGGAGCCGACGCCGCTGGTCCGCTCGCTGGGCCTCCACGCGCGCAGCATCGAGTTGCTCGACATGCGCGGGCTGCTGGACCGCTTCCTCGCCGTCGGGACGCCGTACCCCGAGGCGATCGGCCACTTCGCCGGCATCCCGAGCCCGCGTCCCGTGCGGCTCGACAGCGCGCACGCGTACGTGCTCGGCATCCCGCAGCCCGTCACCGACCGCATCCTGTACGAGCACGCCGTCGAGCTGGGCGCTGAGGTGCGTCGCGGGGCGGAGGTGGTCGGCTTCACGCAGGACGACGGGGGAGTGACCGTCTCGCTCGCCGACGGCTCGACCGTGCGCGGCGGGTGGCTCGTGGGCGCGGACGGGGGACGCAGCCTCGTCCGCAAGCTCGCGGGCATCGGCTTCCCTGGTGAGGCGGCGCAGATCGAGTGGATGCTCGGCGAAGTGGAGGCGACCGCATCGCCCGAGGAGATGGCCGCGGTGACCGCCCAGATCCGCCGGACCGAGCGCGGGTTCGGCATCGGACCGGCGGGGGACGGGCTGGTCCGCGCGGTGGTCCCCGCCGCCGCGGTCGCCGAGGACAGATCGGTCGCGCCGACGCTGGAGGAGTTCGCGGCGCGGCTCCGCGAGGTCGCCGGGACCGACTTCGGCGTCCACTCTCCGCGCTCGCTCACCCGCTTCACCGACGCGACCAGACTGGCGGAGCGCTACCGGGACGGCCGCGTGCTGCTGGCGGGGGACGCCGCGCACGTGCATCCGCCGCTCGGGGGCCAGGGCCTCAACCTCGGCATCCAGGATGCGGTGAACCTCGGCTGGAAACTCGCGGCGACTGTCGCCGGCTGGGCGCCCGACGGCCTGCTCGACACCTACGGCGCCGAGCGGCATCCCGTCGCCGAGTCGGTGCTCACCTCGACTCGCGCGCAGGCGGTGCTCACCTCGCCTGAGCCGGGGCCGCAGGCGGTGCGGCGCGTGCTCGCCGAGCTGATGGAGTTCGAGGATGTAACGACCTACCTGGCGGAGAAGGTGGCCGGCACGGCGATCCGCTACGACGTCGGTGAGGGGCCGCGGCTGCTCGGGAGCCGACTGCGCGACGTGACGGTGGACGGCGGACGGCTCTACGAGAAGATGCGCGACGGCCGCGGCGTGCTGCTGGACGGCACCGTGACACTGTCGGCGGACCGCTGGGCGGGCCGCGTCGACGTCGTCACGGCGCCGCCCGCGGAGCTGCCCGCGCCGGCGCTGCTGCTGCGGCCCGACGGCCACGTGA
>JAEWJG010000042.1 GCA_023386675.1 Actinomycetes bacterium | reverse complement strand
CCGCTAACGGGCGGCGCCCCGGGCCTGGGGGGCGGGGGGCTCCTCCGGTTCGTGCGTCGGGGACGGGCGGCTTACTCGGCGACGCCGACGTACTCGGCGGACTCGTTCGGGGTCTCGCCGCCTGAGGCGAGGCGGTCGCGGAGCAGGCGGCCCAGCGTCGCGTCGACGTTCGTCCAGTACTGGATGGCGCGCTCGCGGATGTCCTCGCGCTTCACGCCGCTGATCGCGCCCGAGATCGTGTCGAGGAAGCGCTCCTTGGCTGCGTCGTCATACACCTCGCGGTAGAGCGTGCCGGCCTGTCCGAAGTCGTCGTCTTCGGCGTGCAGGGTCGCGGCAGAGCGCACGAGCGCGCCGTCCGACTCCCACGAGCCCTCGCCCGCGCGCTCCGGCTGGGCCGCCGGTCCGCCGAACGAGTTCGGGGCGTAGACCGGGGCATCGGCCGGCTTGAACGTGTGCCGCGCCGCGCCGTCCTGCGAGTAGTTGTGCACCGGCGCGACAGGACGGTTGACCGGCAGCTCGTTGTAGTTGGTACCGACGCGGTAGCGCTGGGCGTCGGGGTACGAGAACACGCGCGCCATGAGCATCTTGTCGGGGCTGATGTCGATGCCCGGCACGGTGTTCGCGGGCGAGAACGCGGCCTGCTCGATCTCGGCGAAGAAGTTCTGCGGGTTCTCGTTCAGCGTGTGGATGCCGACCTCGATGAGCGGGTAGTCGCTGTGCGGCCAGACCTTGGTCAGGTCGAACGGGTTGAAGCGGTACCCCTTGGCGTCCTCGTACGGCATGACCTGCACCGAGACGCGCCACGCGGGGAAGTCGCCGCGCTCGATCGCCTCGTAGAGGTCGCGACGGTAGTAGTCGGCGTCGGCGCCGGCGAGCTGCTCAGCCTCGACGCCGGTGATCTCCTCGTTGCCCTGCAGCGAGTGGAAGTGGTACTTGACCCAGAACCGTTCGCCGGCGGCGTTGATCCACTGGTAGGTGTGCGAACCGTAGCCGGGCATCGTGCGCCACGAGCGCGGGAGGCCGCGGTCGCCCATGAGGTAGGTCACCTGGTGGGCGGACTCGGGGGAGAGCGTCCAGAAGTCCCACTGCATGTCGGCGTCGCGCAGGCCCGACCCGGGGAGGCGCTTCTGCGAGTGGATGAAGTCGGGGAACTTGATCCCGTCGCGGATGAAGAACACCGGGGTGTTGTTGCCCACGATGTCGTAGTTGCCCTCGGTCGTGTAGAACTTCACCGAGAAGCCGCGTACGTCGCGCCAGGTGTCGGGTGAGCCCTGCTCGCCGGCGACCGACGAGAAGCGGTGAAGGGTGCGGGTGCTCGTGCCCGGCTGGAAGACCGCTGCCTTGGTGTAGGCCGTGACGTCGCCGGTGACGACGAACTCGCCGAAGGCCCCACCGCCCTTCGCGTGGACGATCCGCTCCGGGATGCGCTCGCGGTTGAACTGCGCGAGCTTCTCGACGAGGTAGCGGTCGTGCAGCGCGGTCGCGCCGTCGCGCCCCGCCGTCAGCGAATGCGCGTCGCTGGCGACCGGCGTTCCGGTCTGGGTGGTGGTGTAGTCGTCCGACATGGTTCTCCCTCGGTGGTGACGTACGCTCGCGGACGAGCGCCTAGTGGTGCGGAGCGCGCTCGGCGGCGCGCTCCTGGCAGGACGGGCACACGCCCCAGAAGGTGACCTCAGCGGTGTCGATCGCGTAGCCGCCCGTCTCCGACGGATGCAGGCACGGTGCATGCCCCACGGCGCAGTCGACATCGGCGACGGCTCCGCACGACGTGCAGACCACGTGGTGGTGGTTGTCGCCGATCCGGCGCTCGTACCGCGCGGCCGAGCCCGCAGGCTCGATCCGCCGGAGGAGGCCCGCCGCGGTCAGGTCGCCGAGCACGTTGTGCACGTTCTGGATGGAGGTGCCCGGCAGGGTGGTCAGTACCGCACCGAAGACCGCCTCGGCATCCGCGTGCGGCCGCTCGGCCAGTGCTTGGAGCACCGCCAGTCGCCCGCGCGTCACCTTGAGGCCGGCCCCACGCAACGTCTGCTCGAGCCCCGCCGTGTCCATGTCTCGACCCTACCGGCATGTTTTGAATAACTAAAAATAACCGGGAACCCGGGCGTGGCGCTCCCCGGAGAGGACACGGCGTCGCCCGCGGGTCACCAGCTGCTCCCGCGCCAGTGTCACCGGGCCGATCGCCTTCTGGATGGTGCGCAGCGCGTCGCCCTCGCTGCTCGCTTCGACGGCGACGACCATCCGTCGCTGGTCGCCGTGGCGGATGACTGTGAGCTCCATGGTTCCCTCGTCTCCGGCACTCCCTAGCGTGCCTTCATCTATGAAGACGAGGTGAGGTGGCTGGTCATGACGGTGGAACCGCACCTTCACCGGGCGCGCGAGCGCAGACGCGTCTCCTCGATGTCGAGCAGCGACTGCGCCTCCGTCAGCACCCTCGAGGGGTACGAGCCGCGGGCGCGCTCGACGAGCAGCCGCGTACGTTCAGCATCCACCACGGCCAGGCGCAGCGTCCGATACACGTGGTGCGGCCGGTTCTCGGGGGTGGGATCGCTCACCAGTGTGCGTTCCCACGCTGACTCGGCGCGGAGGAACGACGACTGGCGCACGCGCTCCACCACCTCGGGGTCGACCGGCGAGGAGGTCCCGGCCGCGGTCTCCGGGTCGTCGAGCACCGCGAGCCCTGCCTCGCTGAGGTCGTCGAGCAGCTGGGCGAGCAGCCGCCGGTCCTCGCTCACGTCCGCGCCCTGCAGACCGAGCATGCGGATCAGCCAGGGCAGCGTCCCGCCCTGCAGGACGAGGCTGACGAACGCGACCGTGAAGGCGATGAGGATGAGCTGCGGACGGTACGGGATGCTGCTCGGCAGCGATTGCGCCGCCGCGAGCGTGACGACGCCGCGCATCCCGGCCCAGCCGAGCACGACGCCGCCGCGCCAGTCGATCGCCTCCTGCCGGTACTCCTCGAGGTCGCTGCGGTGGCGTTCGTAGCGCTGCTCGGCGCGCTGCTTGCGCAGCGCCTGCCACCGGTACCGCACCGGATGGTCGCGGAAGTAGCTGATCATCAGCCACTCCCGGAGCACGGAGCGCTCGGCGCGCTCCGCCCGTCTTCGGAGGCTCAGGATGAGCGGGACGATCAGGATGAAGCGGATCACGATCAGCGACACCAGCGCGATGAGGCCGAGCGCCACCGCATTCCACACGCTGAGAACCTCCGGGTTCTGGACGTCGGCGACGAGTGTCCGCAGCTCGAGGCCGATGAGCAGGAAGACGCCGTTCTCGAGCAGGAACTGGATCGTCCGCCAGTTGATCTGGTCGCTGATCCGCGCCTGCGCGCTGAACTGCTGCGGCGCCGCGTGGCCGGTGTACAGCCCGGTGATGACGACGGCGAGGACGCCCGACCCGTGCAGCGCCTCGGTCGGCGCGAAGGCCGCGAACGGCACGACGACGGAGAGCGCGGTGTCGAGCACCGGGTCGCTGAGCTTCGAGCGGACCCAGACCGAGACGAAGCCGACGACGAGTCCGACGACCGCGGCGATCGCGACCGCGGAGAGGAAGTCGGCCACGCCGGCCCACGGAGTCGTGAGGCCGCCCAGCGCCGCCGCCAGGGCGGTCCGCAGCAGCACCAGCGCGGTCGCGTCGTTGACCAGCCCCTCGCCTTCGAGCACCGTGAGGAGTCGGGGCGGGAGGCCGAGCTTGCGTCCGATCGAGGTCGCGGCCACCGCATCCGGCGGGCTGATGATCGCCCCGAGCGCGATGGCGGCGGCGAGGCTGAGGTCCGGCAGCATCGTGAACAGGACGAACCCGGACGCGAACGCCGTGATGATGACGAGCACGATCGACAGACCGGCGATCGGTGCGAGGTTCCGCCGGAAGTCGGTGAGCGGGACGCTGATCGCGGCCGCGTACAGGATGGGAGGCAGCAGGCCGTCGAGGATGATCTCCGGCGGCACCTCGATGTCGGGCACGCCCGGCAGAAACGAGAGCATGACGCCGACGACGACGAGGATGATGGGCGCCGCGACGCCGAGCTTGCGGGCGAACGCGGCCACGCCGACGATGACCGCCACAGCGATCACCGCATAGACGCCCAGCTCCATCTCCTCAGATTACGGGAGCCGGGGGATGCGGCACCCGCGCGTCAGCGGGCGCGGAGGCCGTCGACCGCCATGGCGATCACCCGGTCGCGCTGAGCATCGTCCTCGAAGGCGACCCCTGCGATCCCGGACACCATGCGGATCACGTCGCCGATGCTCGCGTCGTCGCGCAGCTCGCCCGACTCCTGTGCCCGGCGGACCAGCGGTTCGCCGGCGTCGTACAGGGAGGCGCGGCAGCTCAGCAGCACCTCGCTCTCCTTGTTGAGGCCCTCGACGAGTGCGCGCTTAGTGCCGACGTAGGCGACGAAACGGCGAAGCCAGGCCTCGACCGCCTCCCACGGCTCGAGCGAGCCGGCCTCCTCCGCTGCGCGCACGACGGCGGCGACCTCGTCGATGTAGACCGCCTCCACGAGCGCGTCGCGCGTGGGGAAGTTGCGGTAGAGGGTGCCGATGCCGACGCCCGCACGACGGGCGATGTCCTCCAGCGGCGCCCCAGGTCCCTGCGTCGCGAACGCCTCGCGCGCGGCGGCGAGCAGCGCGTCGAAGTTGCGGCGGGCGTCGGCCCGCTGCGGGCGGACGACGGTGGGGGTCTCGGTGCCGGTCACGGCGGCGGTCCTCTCGGTCGGCGGAACTGAGGGTTGCGAAACGGAGGAACCCTCCGGTACTGTAGAACCATAACCGGAGGAACCCTCCGAACGGAGCCTCCCTCCAATTGTACGCCTCTTCGGCATCTCCTCGAGAAACGGAAACCACCGGAAAATGTCTCGATCCCACCCGGGCCTGACCTTCGCCATCCTGGCGCTCAGCGTCGGCTCCTTCGCGACGCTCCAGTCGCTCGTCGTCCCCGTCCTCCCCGTCATCCAGTCCGACCTGCACACCACCACCGCGGGCGTCACCTGGACCATGACCGCCTGGCTGATCGCCGCCGCGGTCGCCACCCCGCTGCTCGGCCGGGTCGGCGACCTGGTCGGCAAGCGCCGCATCCTCGTGCTCGCCCTCCTCGCCGTCGCCCTCGGCAGCGTGGTGGCGGCGGTCGCCCCCACCATCGGCGTCGTGATCGCCGGCCGCGTCATCCAGGGCCTCGGCGGCGCGATGTTCCCGCTCGCCTTCGGCATCATCCGCGACGAGTTCCCGGCTCGCCGTCTGCCCTCGGCCATCGGCGCGATCGCGTCCATCATCGCCATCGGCAGCGGCCTCGGGACGGTGCTCGCCGGTCCGCTCGCCGCCGCGCTCAGCTGGCGCGGACTGTTCCTGGTCCCTGTGGCGCTGACCGTGACCGCGGCCGTGCTCGCCCTCGTCTTCATCCCCGAGTCGCCGACCCGGGCGACCGGCGGAGTGAACCCGTGGGCGGCTGTCCTGCTCTCCGGCTGGCTGATCGCGCTGCTGCTCCCGCTCAGCACGGGCGCGCAGTGGGGCTGGTCGTCGCCGGGCGTGATCGCGCTGTTCGTCGCGGCCGCCGTGCTCCTCGCCGCGTGGATCGTCGTCGAGCTGCGCTCACGTCACCCGCTGGTCGACATGCGGCTGATGCGGGAGCCGGGCGTCTGGTCGATGAACGCCGCCGCGATCTTCATCGGCGCGTCCATGTTCGCCGTCTTCGCCTTCTTCCCGCGGTTCGTGCAGACCCCGACCTCGACGGGCTACGGCCTCGGCGCGTCGGTAGCGGGATCCGGAATGCTGATGCTCCCGATGCTCGTGACCATGGCCGTGACCGGGTTCGTCAGCGGACCGCTCGCCCGGTTCGTCGGCTTCCGAGCGCAGATCGTGCTGTCGGCGGTCGTCATGGGCGCTGCGAGCCTGTCGCTCGCCTTCCTGCACAGCTCGCTCGTGGCGGTCGCCGCGGCCTCCGGCGTGTTCGGCATCGGCCTCGGCCTGATCTACGCGGCCATCACGAGCGTCGTGGTCCAGAGCGTCCCGCCGACGCAGACCGGCATCGCCAGCGGGATGAACGCTAATCTCCGCACGGTCGGCTCGGCCGTCGGCGCCGCGGTGATGACGGCGCTGGTGACCGGCTCGATCGCTCCCGACGGGCTCCCCGCCGAGAGCGGCTACACCGAGGGCTTCGCGACGGCCGGATTCCTGGCGCTCGCCGCGGGCGCGGTGACCGTCGTCGCCGCGTTCATCATGCGGGCCCGCTCCGCGGTCGCTACCGAGGCGGTGTCCGCCGACCCGGCGACCGCCGACGTCGAGGCGGCCGGTGCGCTGGCGCTGGTCCCCGACCCGGTGCTCGCCGAGGCGGCCGACATGGCCCGCCTGGCCGCGAAGGTGGAGGCCGACTCCGACCGTTCCCCCGCCCCCGCTCTCGAGGTCGCCTGACCCCTTTTCCTCCCTTCTCCTCATCCAACGGTTCCTCGCTTATTCCGCCGGCACGCCCTGCGCGACCGGAATAAGCGAGGAACCGTTGGCGTCAGCCGCGGAGGGCGGCGGCTTCGCTCCGCCAGCGGGCGAGGAGGGACCAGGGGTCGGGGGAGGACCGGCGCAGCCGCCGGACGTGCGCGAGCAGGGCGGAGTCCGTCTCGAACCACTCGGTGCCCGGGATGCGCGGGGACGCGAACTCCGCGTGCCTGCGCTGTTCGAGCATCCGGTCGCCCCGCTCGAACGCGAGCACCTCGTCGTGGGGGAGGGCGGCGAACCGCTGGACCGGGTTCGCGGTCGTGCCGATCTTGATCCGGTCGCGGTACCGCAGGTAGTAGACGACGTCGACCCGGGACGCGACGGCCGACTCGGGCGGCGGCTCGCCGACCCGCCACTCGCAGACAGCGCACAGCCACCCGGACGGGTAGCGGACGCCGAGCCGCGACCCGCAGAACGCGCACGGCGAGGGGAGGACGTCCGTCACGCCGAGGTCGGCATCCACCCAGTCGTGCGCCTCGAGCAGGTGGGCGAGGCAGAGCGCGAGCGAAGCGCCGGGGTGCGCCGGACGGCCGCAGAGCGCGCAGGGCGTGTCCATGGCGCGAGGTTAGCCCCGGCCGCCGACACCGCGGTCAGCGCGGCGGCAGGCAGCGGATGAGGTCGAGGTCGCCGCTGAGAGAGACCGGCCCGTCGCCGTGTGCGGTGAGCACGGTCGCGCCGCGCCGCAGCGGCAGGCTGACGTCTGCTGTCTCCAGCTTTCCCGAGCCGCCGAGCACGACGAGCACGGAGAAGGACGCGCCGAGCTCGCGGTGGCCGGCGACGTGGATGCGCTCGGCGCCGAAGAACGGGTCCGCATCGGCGGGGAACAGCGTCTCCGCACCGCGACCCTGCCGGAGCTGCTGGATGCGCTCGGGGGGCGTGACCTCGCGCACCAGCCCGTCGATCGCGGTGTCCGGATCGAGCCCGAGCAGCGCCTCCCGTTCGTTCAGCGTGCGGCGTTCGAGCAGGAGGGAGAGGTCGGTCGGCTGCTGCAGCTCAACCAGGGTGACGCCCGGGCCGATGGCGTGCGCGAGGCCGGCCGGCACGAGGAGGGTGTCGCCGGCGGCCAGCGGGACGCGGTTCATCGCGTCCACCATCGCGTCCGCGTCCTGCCCGTCCCACCAGCCGCGCACCTCGGCGTCGGTGACCGCCCGGTGGAAGCCGAGCGCGGCGGACGCGTCCTCGGCGGCCTCGATGACGGCCCACGCCTCGGTCTTGCCGAGCGGGCTGTTCAGGTGTGCTGCGGCGAACGCGTCGTCGGGGTGGTAGTGCACGAACAGCCGCTCGGCGGTGTCGAGCAGCTTCACCAGCAGCATCGTCCGCGGCCCGAAGCGGCGCACGTGCTCCTCGCCGAGGAAGCGGACGGGATCGGCGGCGACCACCTCCCGCAACGTGGCGCCGTCCGGCAGCACCGTCAGCCCCACGCCGCCGCCCGCGAAGACCTCGGTGGTCGAGGCGACGAAGTCCTCCGGCGTGAACGGGCTGGGCTGCTCGGTGCCGCGGAACCGCGCGATGCCGGCGCCTCCGCGGTACGGGCGGTCGAGCGGCTGGTTCGGACCGAGGAGGAGGGGCGTCGCGGTGCTCACCGTCAGCAATCTAGTCCTCCGCCGGACACGGCCCGCCGCACGCGCATCCGGGGCGCGGAGGCACGCTACGTTGAGGGGATGCGTGCGGGGGACGTTCGATCGGGCCGCGCCCGCACCTTCTGGCCGCAGCGCAGCGTGGCCCAGGCGGGTGCGCTGGCCGCGACCGGTCTGGTCGTCGTGGTCGTCGCGTTCCTCGCCTCCGTGATGACCGGCCTGGCGTTGCGCTCGCCCGACACCGCCGTGCGCGCCACGATCGCGGAGGAGCCCGCGTCCGTCACCTCGCTGGCGCTCCAGGCGTCGCGGTCGACGGATGCGGTGACGCAGGACGAGGCCGTGCGGCGCGTCATCCACGAGCGGTTCCGCGGTGCGTCCGTGCGCGTGGCGTCGACCGCGTTCGTCCCGTCCGCCGCGGTGAGCGGGGGAGGTCCGGCGCTGCTGCTCGTCGCCTCGGACGATCTGCGGGCGCGCGTGCAGCCGACCGCGGGCCGGTGGCCGTCGGCGGAAACGGAAGTCGCCGTGGACGCCGTCTTCGCCCGCGCGCATCGGCTCAGAGTCGGCGACGCGCTGGTGTTCGCCGGGCCGAACGCGGCCGTCCCGGTCACCGTGACGGCACTGTGGCGGCCCACCGATCCCGGCGCTCCGGCCTGGCTGGGGCTGACCGACGGCGCCGGAGGCACGGACGGCCGCGTCATCGTGCCGGATGCCGTCGCACGGGCCGCGGGGGACGGTACTGCGGCACAGTGGGTGCTCACGCCGGATGCGGCGGACGCCACCGCCGCCGAGCTGCCG